>NZ_MNQY01000122.1:0-60010 GCF_001915675.1 Parabacteroides sp. merdae-related_45_40
AACACCCCCATGTTGCCATCCTTTACATCCGGGTGTAGGGAGCCGGTACATCCGGGTGTAAAAGGGGGTAACATGGGGGTGTCCGGCAACTAAAGTGCCGTGCCGGACAATAAAAACTACCCGGTTTCACCTATTTTATAGCCGTTTTTACATAAAATAATCGAGTGGTTTGCAGGGATGGGAATCAAGTGTTTATTGTTTGTTTTATTTGTAATATACTAATATACAGATATGTATAAGCGGTATACCTGTTTCCCATCCAAGTTGCCAGTGATAGGGTTGTGATACCGTAGTGATAGAGAAAACGGGCATATATCACTAATCAAACAAGTTGAATATCAATTGGTAAAAAGAAATCAGTGATACAGTGACAGAGGAAATGGGAAAAACTTATATGATAAGGTTCTGTTTTTTCTTTGATATAGTTCATACGATTTCCGAATTTTGTGTGGTTGCCCTGGCTATAATAAGCCATACGTTGTGATTTACTTTCATTTTAGTATATTTGAACCATTAGAAACAGCTACCGCTACATAAGTAGCTTTATACTCGTGTTGTGATTTGCTTTCATTCTTAGTATATTTGAACCATTAGAAACAGCGTATCAACAGTTTCGACAGTCTGCGTGATAGTTGTGATTTGCTTTCATTCTTAGTATATTTGAACCATTAGAAACAGCTTAGCGAGTTATTTCTCGCCAGAGCGCAGGTTGTGATTTGCTTTCATTCTTAGTATATTTGAACCATTAGAAACAGCCGCCACACGCGAGATAACGCAGCGAATGAGTTGTGATTTGCTTTCATTCTTAGTATATTTGAACCATTAGAAACAGCAGAATTGCTATTATCAATTAATAATCAATGGTTTATAATTCAAATTAAAAATAAAAAACAGACGTTGTTTCAAGGCAAGAATCCTGCATTGAGTAGGATTCTTGCTTTTTAAAACAGTTCCAATTGCTGCCCCGGAGTATTTACTTCCATTGTTTTTTTACCATAAAAAAGCTCTATATTCCCAAATTGCTTATCCGTAATACACATAATTCCAACCTTTCCATATTCCGGAAGAAAAGATTTAACTCTTTTTATGTGGACATCTGCATTTTCACTACTGGCACAATGACGGACATAGATGGAAAACTGAAACATGGTAAACCCATCCCGTTGCAGATTCTTTCTGAAATCTACATACGCCTTCTTCTCCTTTTTTGTCTCCGTAGGCAAGTCAAATAATATAAGCACCCACATAATACGATATTCACTAAATCGGTTCATTACATTTTCGGATAGAATATTTTACGTAACTCTCCACTAAAGCATTTGTACAAAGAAGCTGTTGTCTGTCCAACTGCCACCATCAACGGACTACGTTTTCCCGCTATGTTCGTTTCCAATGTCGGAATAATAAGCAGTTGTGCCTTCAACTCCTTTGTCAGTTCCGTATAATCGACACCTTGATTTATCATATTATAAACCAAACGATCCACATACGGGCGATACGGCTCCATTATATCATCTGCCAGACAATAAGCATTATAACGATTATGATGATGGATACCCAAAGTAGGCAAAAGTCCACTCACCACCAATCCGCGAGCAACAATTGCCCGCAAAACAGCATATCCATAATTCAATAAATTATTAGGTGGAATTCCCTCTCGATCTCTTGTAAAATCTTTTATCGGGAACAGATTCTTCCAATAATAAGCAGCAGCACGAGCCTCCAAGTTATTGGAATCTCCACTTTTCACGTCGTCCGCCCATACTTTCATACATCTTGTTTCTGCCCCGGAACATTCCTGTAAAACTGCTGCTTGGTTTTCAATCTTCGCTTTTATCGTCTGTTGCCAAAGTTGTTTCACTAACGGTAACGAAGCATCCAATTGGTCACGAAACCTTTCGTTTTGCGTAGTGTTTCCACACAAAGGAAGCATCAAACCGACAGGCATACTTCTACTATCACACGTTATAATGGCGCAATTATTTTCAAGCAAAGCCTCCAACACTCCCGAAGTGATAGTAATCTGTTTATGGTCCAGTACTACAACTCCGATATCCTCAATGGGCTTGGTCACTTCCGAGTTTCGTTTGAAACTTTCAGGCAATGTATCATTCCTGACTACCTCCGGTAACTTTATTACCAACTGAGCATTTTTCAGAGATAGGTAAACGGGATTTCCGAAATAAAGGGTTTTCTTGATCATAAGCTATTCGATTTTAATATGTTATTAATCGGAATAAAAAAAAGGGTGCATACTATTTTGGAAAAGGGTACAACCTTTTTGGAAATAGCATACACCCTATTTGTTTCAACCCCTATTAGGACTTTAGTACTCTCCCACTGAAACGATTTGCCCAATGTGGTTGATTCGGACTTTGACTATATCTTTAATAGCTTTCAATCCCAATTGCCATTTATATGTTATACCTAATAAAGCTTTTCGTTCTTGAACATCTGTTTCCAAATGATGTCTAAAACAATAATTTTTTGTAGAAAATTTCTGCACCCTAAACAAATTCGGACTAATCACCGCATAATTATCCGGATCCAACAAATCTATTTCCTTTGGATTGAAACCTGTTTTTTCATTCGGGAATACGAAATATTCATTTTGCTTCATGCTAAACAAAAATTGCCAGCCTTCACTTCTTCTGTAATCCTTATTGATAATAGGCAACCCCAAATTAGCCCGCGTTACTGCCTCAAAGAAAGAAACGACCACTTCGTCCAATTCATACATCAGATTGCCATCTTCATCAAACATCACCTGTCCTTTCTTATCTAAAACTGGCTTACGATAAATAGCCACATGATGGTTGTTGCCGGTATTTACAAAATCCACAGGGATCTGTTTTCCGTTTTCATCCAGAATCGGATTCCCGTTTTTATCTTTCTTCACATGTAGCGATTGGGCATTATTGATTCCTCGAATGCTCACCCGTTTGATACTTATTCCTTTCTCCTGATTCAACCATATAGGGTTTTCATCCAAATTGACAAATGCTTTTTTAGCATCTCCTCCATATTCTTCCAGGCGTTGTTCCAAAATAGCGCGAACCTTCGCATCTACCACTTTCTCTACATTCAAATTAGAATCAATAGGTTTGCGTATCGTATAAACCGCTTCAAATTCGACTGTTTGTACCCTGTCCGGCATTCGCATGGTTTGTGCCCTATCCAGATAGACAGGATTCTTTTCCAACGTGTTTTTACCGGTAAACGCTTTCTTGGGGTCATTCCCAAAAGCCTCTAAACGCCTTAACAATGCATTCCTGTAATTCTGCCTACTTACGGTCGCAATCTTGGCTGCATCAAAAGAAGCATTCACTTTTTCCATCTTCGTGACATATTGCTTATGGCTTCCATAAATTGTTTCCAAATGCAATTGTCCGCGCGGAGTTTGCTGGTGCTTTTCAGATATTCCCCCTTTCTTTCTGATGCAATTCACATTGGTAGTAACGACTTTATTCTTGGCTTTGATAGAAACCAACAGATTTTCCAAATGTGATTTCGCCTCAACCCGGAACTGTCCCAACGGCATAGGCGGAACAGCCCTCCCCGATTCAAAATAACGGGTCTTTATACCTATTATATTAGCATGTTCCTTGCAATCGGATTCCCAAGCGGCATTTTTATTGTTAAAATACTGGATAAACACATCTTTGGTGAACGCAACCGTCAAAGCGTCCATCGCATGATGCCGATGATCGTTCCTCTTTGTCCAATCTTTTATCCGCTTGATAATTCTTCCATCCTTATCCTCAAACCTCTCCACCAACCCCAAGGCTTCATATTTCGGCAGGTTCAATTCTTTCATCACATCCACAAGTTGCCAATCTTCACGCAACTTATCCGTGATAGAACCGGTCGTAGCCACCACTCTGCGACAAATATCCTTCAGCATGGAAAGCGCCTTTTTGGCAATATATTGCGTATTCCGTAAATCCCTGTCAATAAATCCATCCGGAATATCGTTCTGTTGCATCTTTAATTTCCGGAGTTTGGCTTTCTTGTCATTACATACGGTTTCACAACGATTGAGATATTCTTGCAACCCCTCTTCTCCATATTTATCTTTCACGAAATCGTAGGCCGTCTTATTCCCTTTTTCTATATTGATTGCCTTATATTCCAATGTTTTATTGGACAACGAATCATCAAAAAGACGGGCTTGTGGAATGATATGTTCGATGTCTATTTCTTTACTGAACAGTTTTTCTTTCGGGATATATTGGTTGGAATACAACGTCTTGTATCCATTCTCTTTCAACTCTTCATAAAGTTTATATCGTATGATATCATTACGGCTCACATGAATCATACCGAATTCCGATTGCAACAGTTTGCGTATCTCATCATGTTCACGGGTATTCTTCGCAATAGCCTTAGTTAGTTCCTCACGTTCTTTGGCACTCTTTTTCAACTCTCTCGCCAGTTCCACCCGGATTTCATCAGGTCTTCCATACGCATCAATAACTGCATTGACCACATTCACCATTTGGTTCAAGATCTTTTCTACCACAGGATTGCGCAAACTGTTTTTAGGAAGGATATCCAATTTGTCTTTTAAAGCCTTATTTTCTATCTCCTCCTTAGTCAACGATGATTTGGAATGACGATAGCCGGCATACTCACAAGCTACGTCATACTGGTTACCTTCCTTCAAATAAGGTAAAATTTTTTTAATGGCTTTAGCACTTAAACTTCCGTAATCATCTTGAAACGAGATATTCGCCAATTCAATGGCATATTCTTTCTCAACCCTGCACAATTGCATGATTTTTTCAATCAATTTACCATTTCCGGCAGGCGTGTTATCCCCTTCAAATGAATACAATAGATGCCAAAGCCTGAAATAAGGTTGCATTTCCAATTCCTTGCCCTCTTTATCCAAACCTATGGAAAGTAAATCCGTATTCCATCCCAAATCGGAAAAGACAGCCTTTAATTGGTTGATGATCTCATCCGCAGGCTTCTTAAAATCCAAAGGTTCATAGCCATACTTTTCAATCATCCTGCCATATGCGGAGAATAGGGCAAATCCTGTACGATTACCATCTATCTGTTTGAAATTCATATCTAACTCTTGCGGATTTTCAAATAAGAGTTTCAATACTTCCGCTTTCTTCAAGTTTTCTTTTATAGAAAGCTCTTTGGCCAATATCTCTTTTTCTTCTTGATACAAAAACCGCCTGCCTTTCGTTACCAAGACATCCTCTGTATCGTCAAACAAATCGGAGGAAACATTCGTTTGCTTGCGTTTTCTCTTTCTCTCACCCACAAACACTTCGATATTATTCAATGTCTGCCATATCTTAAACTCCTGAAATAACGGATGTGAACGAGGTATTACCTTACATCCTATAATCTTAGTCTGCGTCTTGCCATTCTTTTCTACTATAATTTCCCGGTTTTCAAATTCACAAAAGCCAATCAAACCCTTCTGGCTTTTCAAACGCCTCTGGTAAAAGATAATGACATCACGTATCCCCTTCTTTAGTTCCGGTGTCAGTTCTTTATGAAACTCCGCTTGTTTTTCCCAAATTGCATTAAACTCATCCAAATAATCTTGCCGATAGAAAACCATATTGCGCAAACTCATATTGGGATTTTTATTGAGTTCAGCCATTTGGTATTGTCCTACTGTCTGATGATTGAAATAAAGGACTTTACTTCGATCGCTGATAGCTCCCAGATAACCACTTGACGCACTAATCTGTCCATTGATTTCTTGCAATACCACAGCTATCTCTTCCAAGTCCAATCGTTCGGTAAGAGCCTGTACACGCCAACAATAGTTTTCCTTTTTCAGCTCCTCCCCTTTCACCGTCCGTTTAAGACCGACAAGCCTATATTCCTTTTCTTGATTTTCCGTTTTAGCCTCATTTTCATTCCAAACACTTACCTCTTTGGTCCATGTAAAGTATTTTGCCAGAATAGCCCAAGTTTGACTTTTATTTTTTCCCTTAACCTCCTCTTTGGCTGTATCACAAAAAGATTGGGGATTGAATTGCTTTTGGAAATTCCATATCCTATCAAATTCATCCTGCAAATCTGAACGATAGAAATCAGGAAAAGTTTTCTTGCCTGATTCAAGCAATTGCAGACAAAGTTGTCCGGGAGTCAAATCCTCATCATACAATTTCTTAGCAATCTCCATCCCGTCAATCAAAGAACCATCTTCCTCTCCTTTTGCTTTCCGGCTACTTTTATATCCACGCTTCTTGTTTATCATTAACAACACACGAGCCAACTCTTCCAAAGATATTTCTTCTTCAGCAGCCTTTGCCCGCAAACGGTAAGTTTCGAACGTAGTCCTATTTCCTTGTTCCGAAAGGATCGTTTTATCTGTAATAAACCCGACTTTTTTCAAAAGCTTGATTAACACGTCACGCCGTAATTTGTATCGTTGCAAATTACGACGCATACTTCTTTTAAGGGTTCTATCGGCATTGGTTGTAATACTCTTCCCTTTTTCAAAATTTTGCATTTCATCCACAGTCAAGGGATTGACTCTTACACCTAACTGAACGATTGATGATATTTCCTCAGCTCTTTCACTTTCATTTACCAATGCCCACCCTATACTACTCGTACCTAAATCCAATCCCAAAATTCTTTTCATGGTATATTATTTTTATTCTCCCAAATATATAAATTTCTAAAATATATTTGCATACAAATCTTTTATTTCATACATTTGCCTAACTAAAATGAAGCAAATCACAATAAGGATTATTCCGTTGTGAAAACATTAGGCTCCCTCGCCCTTCTGCGGGGGATTTTTTTGTAAATTTGATTTTCCACCCTGTTTAATTCAAATCACCCTATATAGGGTAATATTTTTTAACAAACAGATATTTTTATCATTTTGCTATAAACCAAGAATTTATTATATATTTTGAGGTCTAAAGGAGGATATTGTAATTTCCAGATTGACATCCACAACCTCCAGAATGAAATTTTATTTTGCCCGTCCTTGCAATTTGCCGCTTCAACTCTTTATGTATTACAAAATTCACTAACTTTGTGGCTTTAAATAGAAAACGATAAAATAAACGATAGACGATCATGGAGTACAATTTCAGAGAAATTGAGAAAAAGTGGCACGAATACTGGATTGCCAATAAGGTTTATAAAGTCGAAAAAAATACCGACAAACCAAAGTATTACGTTTTGGACATGTTCCCTTATCCATCAGGAGCAGGACTACATGTAGGCCATCCACTCGGTTATATCGCTTCTGATATTTATTCCCGTTACAAACGCCTGCAAGGTTTCAATGTCTTGCATCCGATGGGCTACGATGCCTACGGACTGCCGGCAGAACAATATGCTATCCAAACCGGACAGCATCCTGAAGTAACGACAAAGAAAAACATCGCCCGTTATCGGGAACAGATGGACAAAATAGGTTTCAGTTACGACTGGAACCGCGAGATCCGTACTTGCGATCCCGAATATTATAAATGGACGCAATGGGCATTCATCCAGATGTTCAACAGCTATTACTGCAACGATAAAAAGCAGGCACGTCCCATCAGCGAACTGGTTGCCGCTTTCGAACAGTCCGGAACGGAAGGTTTGAATGTAGCTTGCAGCGAAGAATTGCATTTCACTGCCGGTGAATGGAAAGCCAAAAACGATAAAGAAAAACAGGAAATCCTGTTGAACTACCGGATCGCTTATCGAGGCGAAACGATGGTAAACTGGTGTGCCGCATTGGGTACGGTACTGGCCAACGACGAAGTGGTGAACGGCGTTTCCGAACGTGGTGGCTATCCGGTGGAACAAAAGATCATGCGTCAGTGGTGCCTGCGCGTATCCGCCTATGCACAACGGCTTCTGGATGGACTGGAGACGATCGACTGGACAGACTCGCTGAAAGAAACACAGCGTAACTGGATCGGCCGCAGCGAAGGTGCCGAAATCCAATTCAAAGTAAAAGACAGCGATCTCGAATTTACCATCTTTACAACCCGTGCCGACACCATGTTCGGTGTCACTTTCATGGTCTTGGCTCCCGAAAGCGAACTGGTCGCACAATTGACGACTCCGGAGCAAAAACAAGAAGTCGACGCTTATCTGGACCGTACTAAAAAACGTACGGAGCGTGAACGTATCGCTGATCGTTCCGTTACCGGTGTATTCAGCGGTTCATACGCAATCAATCCGTTCACGGGCGACGCCGTGCCTGTCTGGATCAGCGACTATGTACTGGCCGGCTACGGAACAGGCGCTATCATGGCCGTTCCGGCACACGACAGCCGTGACTATGCATTCGCCAAACATTTCAACTTGCCGATTGTCCCGCTGATCGAAGGTTGCGACGTAAGCGAAGAAAGTTTCGATGCGAAAGAAGGAATCGTCTGCAACTCACCGAAACCGGACGTAACGCCTCATTGCGACCTGTCGTTGAACGGTCTGACCGTAAAAGAAGCAATCGCCGCCACCAAGAAATACGTGGCAGAACATAAGTTAGGACGTGTAAAGGTGAACTACCGTCTGCGCGACGCTATCTTCAGCCGCCAGCGTTACTGGGGCGAACCGTTCCCTGTCTATTACGATGCAGACGGTATGCCTCAGATGTTGCCGGTAGACAAATTACCGTTGGAATTGCCGGAAGTAGATAAATTCCTGCCGACCGAAACAGGTGAACCGCCTCTGGGACACGCCGTAAAATGGGCATGGGACACCGTAAAACAGGAAGTCACGGAAGTTTCCAAAATAGACAACAAGACTATCTTCCCGCTGGAACTTTGCACGATGCCGGGATTCGCCGGTTCATCCGCCTATTACCTGCGTTACATGGACCCGCGCAACGACCAGGCTTTGGTTGCTAAAGACGTAGATGAATACTGGCGCAACGTAGACCTGTATATCGGTGGTACCGAACATGCTACCGGACACCTGATCTACAGCCGTTTTTGGAATAAATTCCTGTTTGACTTAGGTATCGTTTGTGAAGAGGAACCGTTCAAGAAACTGATCAACCAAGGTATGATCCAAGGACGTTCCAACTTCGTATACCGTATCAACGGCACGAACAAATTCGTATCCCTGAACCTGAAAGACCAGTACGAAGTCACTCCTATCCATGTAGACGTAAATATCGTATCAAACGATATACTGGATATTGAAGCCTTCAAAAACTGGCGTCCGGAATATAACGACGCGGAATTCGTATTGGAAGATGGCAAATACATCTGCGGATGGGCTGTTGAAAAGATGTCGAAATCCATGTTCAATGTGGTCAATCCGGATATGATTGTCGAGAAATATGGTGCTGACACACTTCGTCTGTATGAAATGTTCTTAGGCCCGTTGGAACAATCAAAACCATGGGATACGAACGGTATCGACGGTGTACACCGCTTTCTGAAAAAGCTCTGGGGATTGTTCTTCGGCAATACGGACACCTTGCAGATTACGGATGCGGAACCGACAGCCGACGAACTGAAATCACTGCATAAACTGATCAAGAAAGTGACATACGACATCGAACATTTCTCGTACAACACTTCCATCAGTGCCTTTATGATCTGTGTAAACGAATTGAGCAGCCTGAAATGCAACAAACGGGCGATCCTGGAACAGTTAATCGTTCTGCTTGCTCCGTTCGCTCCTCATACCGCTGAAGAATTATGGCATACCTGCGGTCACAATACTACCGTATGCGATGCCGAATGGCCTGTCTACAACGAAGAATACTTGAAAGAAAACTCGCTTACTTACGCTATCTCCTTCAACGGCAAAGCTCGTTTCAGCATGGAACTTCCAGCCGATATGCCTCGCGAAGAGATTGAGAAAGCCGCTCTTGCCCATGAAAATTCGGCTAAGTGGATGGAAGGCAAGACTCCGAAAAAGATTATCGTTGTTCCAGGAAAGATTGTAAACATCGTAATCTAAATTTATTTATATGAAGCTTATAAACAACAAAGTCTATTTTGCTGTACAAGATTACCTGATGATCCTGTTGGGTACTCTCTTGTACGGCTTCGGCTTCAACGCTTTCATTCTGTCGAATGAAATCATCACCGGTGGAGTCAGTGGTATTTGTGCCTTAATCTTTTTTGCCAGTAACGAGATTATTCCCGTTTCTGTGTCTTACTTCGTTATCAACGTTGTTCTATTATTGGCTGCTTTAAAAATTCTAGGACTTAAATTTCTGATAAAAACAATTTTCGGAGTTTTTTCCCTGTCAGCCTCCTTGTCATTCTTCGAATGGCTTCTGAAAGGACAGCCACTTCTACATGACCAACCGTTCATGTCCATTATTATTGGTGCATTCCTTTGCGGGGCAGGTCTCGGACTTGTCTTTTCGGCAAACGGTAGTACCGGAGGAACGGATATCGTGGGAGCTATTGTAAACAAATACAAAAATATCTCCATCGGGCGTGCATTGTTGTTTTGTGACTTCATTATCATCGGTTCCTCATTTTTTCTTTTCCATGATGTTGAAAAGATCGTGTTCGGTTTTGTCGAAATGTTCGTAAGCAACTATATCATAGATGCCGTACTGAACGGAAACCGTCAATCCGTCCAATTCCTGATCTTTTCTCAGAAATACGATGAAATAGCTGAGCGGATCATCCATGACCTGGATCGCGGTTGTACCATTCTCGACGGTGTAGGCGGATATTCCCGAAAACCGGTCAAGGTCGTTGTATTGCTGGCAAAAAAATCAGAATCCGTTTCCATTTTCCGTCTGGTAAAACAAATCGACCATCAGGCCTTCATCTCTCAAAGTATCGTCAGAGGGGTATACGGGGAAGGGTTTGACCAGATAAAAACATAAAACAATCATCCAAACAATTTAAAGCACTTCCATACGTTATATACACATCGTATAGAAGTGCTTTTTTATTCATACTCAACAAACATGAAACTTGTATTCGCAACAAACAACCGACATAAGCTAGATGAAGTCCGGAAAATCACATCCGGATATACCGAAATAGTCAGCCTCTCAGAGATCAACTGCCATGAGGATATACCCGAAACAGCAGAAACATTAGAAGGCAACGCCTTGCAAAAAGCCCGTTACATAAAAGAACATTTTGGATATGACTGTTTTGCAGACGACACTGGCCTTGAAGTAGAAGCCCTACACAACGCTCCCGGAGTATATTCGGCACGTTATGCCGGTCCCGGACATGATTCGGAAGCCAATATGGACAAACTTCTCCATGAAATGGAAAACAAGAAAAACCGGAAAGCTCGTTTCCGTACGGTAATCGCTCTTATCTTGAATGGAAAAGAATATTTGTTTGAAGGTATTGTCAACGGTACGATCATAAACGAAAAAAGAGGCGAAAGCGGTTTCGGGTACGATCCCATATTTGTCCCCGACACTTACTCACAAACATTTGCCGAAATGGGCAATGATATAAAAAACCAGATCAGCCACCGTGCCGAAGCTGTCAAAAAATTGACTGCTTTTTTATCGAATTACACATTTTAATATTGTAATTAATATGAGAAATATATTAACTGTCATCTTGCTTTTCTTATTATCATTTCCTGCCTTATCAGTTAATGACAATGACAACACGCTTGGATGGAAAACATATCTCTCCTACAATAATACCGATTGTGTGGAAGAATCCGCAGACCAAGTATTTGTCGTAGCAGAAGGTGCTTTATACACATATGGGAAAGAAGATAACAGCATCAAACAATATTATAAAGGAAATGGATTGAGTGACACGGATATCCAATCTATTTCCTACAACAAACAAACAAAATCACTATTGATTGTTTACAAAAACTGCAATATAGACATTTTAGAAGAAGGTTCAGTAAAAAACATACCTTATCTGTACACGACTACATCTTTAAGAGATAAATCACTTAATTCCGTTATGATTTATAACGAATATGCCTATTTATCCATACAGTCGGGCATAGTAGTTGTTAACATGGACAAAAAAGAAATAACCGATACCTATAACTTATCTAAGAATATAACATCCTGTGCTATTTTCAACAATAATATATATGCTTCCACAAAAGAAGGTCAAAAGTCTACGGTCATATACGCTTCTTTGAATGATAATCTGTTAGACGGATCAAACTGGAAAACTTATTCGATTCCGGGATTCCCATCTGAAAATTCCATAGACAAAATATCCTCATTTAAAAATAAGCTATTCTATTTGTCTCAAAATAAAGGTATCTACTATGAATCGAATGAAACTACAGTCCCTTTGGTCAGCAACACACAAATGAACAATATGAAAATTGTGGGAGAAAAACTGGCTTGCATGGCCACATCCCAAGTTTATATTTTCACAGATACGAAAACTTTTGACCAAATCAACAATCTATCCATCAAAGATATCAGCACTTATCAGACTGACAAATATTGGATAGCCGAAGGAAGCAAAGGTCTACGTTCTATCCAAAGAAAAGGAGCCAACCAGTTCGAAGCCATAAACGAAGCCATAATTTTGGATGGCCCCTACTCCAACAGTTCTTATGATATCGTATCAAAAAACGATAAAATATATATTATACCTGGTGGAAAAAGCCTGACAGGGGATAATTCTTTTAATAAAGCTGGATCGGTCATGATATATGACTATGAAAAATGGAGTGTACTAGAACCTTCCGTCGTTCAGAATAAACTAAATACATGGCCTAAAGACTATACCAGCATTGTCGTCACAAAAAATGATACTGAAAAAGAGATTATTTACGTATCTTCCTTCGGTTATGGCCTTTTTCAATTCATAGACAGAGAACCTTCCGCCGTTTATAACAAAACAAACAGTCCGCTTGAAAACGCACATGGCAATGAGGGCTTTTATTGTCGTGTAGACGGACTTGCTTTCGATAAGGAAGGAAACCTATGGATGACTAACTCTGAAGTGAGCAAAGCTATCAAGATATTGGATAAAGAAGGAAAATGGCATAGCCTGTCTGTCGAGTCGTTAAATGGAAAATACACGATAAACGACATACTCGTCACCTCAAACAATGACAAATGGATCAATATATCTCGCCCTACCAGTCAAGCCTGTCTAACAGTCGTAACCAACAGCAACTCTTTAGATGAAGCGACATCATATGAATTTAAAAACTTCATTGACACAGATAATAACGACTTTTCCCCTAACAATTATACTTGTATGGCAGAGGATAAAAACGGATATATATGGATAGGAACCAATAAAGGAGCTATATACTTAACAAATCCAAAGTTGGCAACGACAGAAAACAATCAATCTATGCGTTGCACACGTGTAAAACTAATCAATGAAGAAGGAATCCCTTATTATTTTCTCGACAATACGATAATAACGACCATCAAGGTAGATAACGGAAACCGGAAATGGATTGGAACGGACGGTAGCGGTGTTTATGTATTGAGCGAAGACAATCAGGAAATCGTCCATCAGTTCAATACATCCAACAGTCCGCTACTATCAGATAAAATATATTCCATAGAAATTAATGAAAATACTGGCGAAGTGTTCATCGGTTCCGACAAAGGTTTGGTTTCTTACAAAGGAGAAGCGACAAAAGGTAAAGATGACTATTCAGACGTGTATGCATATCCGAACCCCGTACGACCTGAATACAGGGACAAAGTAACCATCACGGGATTGATGGATAACTCGATCGTCAAAATCACCGATCTGAATGGAAATCTGGTCTATCAGACTAAATCTTTAGGTGGTCAAGCTATCTGGAACTGCCGGAATACAAAAGGTGTCCGTGTTGCTTCAGGCGTATATCTGGTGCTCTCTGCCACCGAAGATTCAAAAGAAAGTGTAGTTACTAAAATCGCAGTTATAAAATAAAAAATAAAAATCCACTGTGGTATTTGTCTTATTCACAGTGGATCATTTTATCTTGTTTCGTCTATCTAACAATTCTTACAACCCCAACCTCTCCGATATCTCCAGCATCTTCTTGATCGGGCGGATCGCTTTTTCCTGTACTTGTTCATCGACAAATATTTCAG
Organism: Parabacteroides sp. merdae-related_45_40; assembly: GCF_001915675.1. NCBI lineage: Bacteria > Pseudomonadati > Bacteroidota > Bacteroidia > Bacteroidales > Tannerellaceae > Parabacteroides > Parabacteroides sp. merdae-related_45_40. The sequence continues at coordinate 13,973 of NZ_MNQY01000122.1, forward strand.
GAAGTTCGTATTTCAAACAGTTGTAAAGTTTCTCCATCGTGTTCAAGCGCATAAAATTACATTCGTTGCAAGCACATGTACTGTCATTGGGAGGAGCCGGGATAAATTCTTTATCGGGGCTCTGCTTGCACATTTCGTGAATAACACCGCTTTCGGTCGCTACAATGAATTGTTTCTTATCCGACTTAACAGTGTGCTTCAAAAGAGCCGCAGTCGATCCTACGAAGTCCGAGACCTGTACGATGGGTTGTTTGCACTCCGGGTGAGTAATGACTTCCGCATCGGGGTATTGTTTTTTCAATTCCAATATCTTTTCCAATGAAAACTGTTCATGCACATGGCAAGCACCATCCCAAAGCACCATCTTGCGTCCGGTAATGCCATTTATGTAATTGCCTAAGTTCCGGTCTGGACCGAAGATGATCTTCGTGTCTTCCGGAAAACTTTCGACTATCTGACGTGCATTGGTAGACGTTACCACAACATCCGTCACGGCTTTTACAGCAGCAGTCGTATTTACATACGAAATAACCACATGATCGGGATGCTGTTTGACAAATTCCGCAAAATCGACAGCCGGACAGCTATCTGCCAATGAACAACCGGCATTCAAGTCCGGGACCAGCACTTTCTTGTCCGGGCACAACACCTTCGCCGTTTCACCCATAAAATGAACACCGCAGAAAACGATGATATCGGCCGTCGTCTTAGCTGCCTGTTGCGCCAATGCCAAACTGTCTCCCACAAAATCTGCTATATCTTGAATATCACCTGTCTGATAATAATGAGCAAGGATAACGGCGTTTTTTTCTCTACGCATCCTGTTTATCTCTTCTTTCAGGTCCAACCCCTTTGGGATGGGTGCGTCTATATATCCGATCGATTGGTTTGTCAACATAGTTACCTGTATTAAATGATTGTAAAATTCGATAATCACTAATGAGTATAAACCGCTATTTACAGTCTATCAACAAAGTTATCATCATTCTTTATAACTGATAATCTTTATTTTACTCCTATTATCAACTATAAGTTGATAATGTGCAAAGGTAAAAACTTTATTGATTTTCCCATAGGAAACATATATAAAACGAATAAACAAGCAGGAGGTAATGTAAAAAATTTGCTAAACAAGTCTCAAAGACTTCCGGCAGATATTCACCCAAACGTCTGCGTTCTTTTCCCAAGTTATCCACAATCATATTATTATTATCTTATTTATTCTTTATTTTAAATCTAAATATGATGAATATAATATCCTGTTGAAACAGTTAATACAATTGTGCTATAATACTTGTCCAGTTCGTTATTAAACGATATAAATGACTTATTAAATAGATACCAACATCCTATTTATCGTTTTACATACTGATATCCTTTACTTTATAGACTTTATTAGTATTCAGTTGAAAATAACCTGTGTGTAAAAGTTAATGGCAGTTGAGCGTTGTTGATACGTGTATAACCACTGTTGATAGGGCGTAATAAATAATCCGTTATTTTTATTGCATAATAGAAACTAGAGGATGTATAGTGAACAAATTGAATAATGCAAGAACTATTTTTCATTTTGTGTCCACCACTTATCAATAGCTTTTCAACGGTATATCCACATTAATTCACTACTTTTGCGAGCAAAGAAACGATAGCTATGCGCAAGTTAAAGATAACAGAGTTGAATCGCCTGACTCCGGAAGCATTCAAAGATAGTAAAAAGATTCCGTTGGTCGTTGTGCTCGATCATGTAAGAAGCTTAAACAATGTAGGATCCGTGTTTCGTACGTCTGATGCTTTTAGGGTGGAGAGTATTTACCTGTGCGGTATCACGGCTTGTCCGCCTCATGCCGAGATTCATAAGACGGCTTTGGGAGCGGAAGAAACTGTCGATTGGGAGTATTTTGAAGATACGATGGAGGCTGTTGATAAACTGAAGCAACAGGGATATACTGTCTGTGCGGTTGAGCAGGCCGAAGGGAGTACGATGTTGGATAATTTGTTGTTGGACAAGAATAAAAAGTATGCAGTTATCATGGGAAACGAAGTGAAAGGTGTTCAACAATGTGTCGTTGATAACTGTGATATGTGTATTGAAATACCGCAGTATGGGACCAAGCATTCTTTGAATGTTTCGGTGACTACCGGTATTATCATCTGGGATTTCTTTAAGCAATTGTCAGATTAATCCGTTTTCAACAAGTACGACTACCCGTTCCGTCATGGCGTCTTTTCCTTTGGGATCGTATTCGGTTTTCAGGCTGGCGCCGAACATGCCGGCAAATATGTTCCAGAAACCTGCCCGGAAACTACCTAAATAGGCTTTCAACAAGTTGTAACTCGATTGGTTACATTCTCTGTCAATCAGTTTGATAAGCAGTTTTCCTTGTGAAAAGGTCAGTTTTTTCAACTGCGGTTTATATTCCTGAAAAAGTTCTTTTTCCATTCGTTTCAAATGAGCTTGACGGGATTTTTCGTCGGGGAGTGTCTCTATATATTCGTATGTTTCGATCAGTGTTTCATAAACCATTTTGGCATAAGGTAGTGTGCGCTTTACGTCACGGACCAGTTTGGTGTAACGTGCCTGTTCACGTTTGTTTTTAAACTTGACCGGCGGGTAAATGTAAATTTCCTTCAAGTTAACAACAGGTACCGTATCCTTTCCATCCAGATAAGCCTTTTGTAATCCTTCGGGAACGGTATTGATCTTCAATTTCTGTGCATGGACTCCTATTGCGCACAACATGAATATTATCAATATTTTATACTTGTCTTTTCTCAACATCGTTCACAAAAGTAATTGATTTACGAATAGTAACTACAGATTTTACAGAAAATTCATATCTTTGTGATAATACAAACAACTAAAATCAACAGACTATGAAATATTTTGCCATCTTTCCATATTCATTAATTCTGAATAAGTTACAGCTATGCTATCTGATTGCCCAAAATGAAGATAGTAGAGAACTTCAGGCTGTGAAAAGAGATAATCCGGAAAGTTGACAACCTAAACAAAACCTTGCTATGAAATCAATAAGTTTATTCGTTTTGTTTTGGGCATCTATCAACATTCATGCTGTTGATAACCTTCGTATACCTGATATCCGTAGTTTGGGAATGGGAGGAAGCGGGGTTACACAATCTGTTTTGTTTAATCCGGCATTGGTGGCTTTGAATACGGATAAAGTTCTTCATTTGGAATACTTTAATCGTTATGGAGTAAAAGAACTGGGAACGGTTGGAATAGGTTTTGTATATCCGAATCCGTTGTTGTCGGCAGGTGTTGATATCTCTTCTTTCGGATATGATCAGTATAGGGAAACTCTTTTTCGGTTATCGGTAGGGAAACAGCTGAATGGCCGGTGGAGGATCGGTATTGGTTTCCAATATAAGATGGTACAGACCGAGTTGTTGGAGGAAGTACCGAAACAACTTTCCACAGATATCGGAATCTTGTTTAGTCCCGTTGACAAACTGTTGATTGGAATGTTGATAATGAATTTTCCTTCTATAGGTATTCATAAATATACTACTGAAATAAAATACTTTACCGGTTATTCTGTACAAATAGGTTTTCAATGGGAGATAATTAACAGCTTGTTGATAGTAGGAACTATCGAAAGTAATAAAGAACATACGTGGATGGGAAATGTGGGCATTGAATATGCTCCGTTCAAAAACTTCCATATACGGGCGGGAGTACAGACTACTCCCCTCCTACCCACTTTGGGAATCGGATACCGTCTGATTGGATTTACAGTAGATGTCGCGACTATTTATCATCCGGTTTTGGGAGTCAGTACCGGACTGGGGTTGAGCTATTCTTTTTAATCAGGCTTGACTATGAAACGAATGTTTATAAATCTGTTGATGTATCTGTTAATAAGTAGTTATCAGCTTAAAAGTCAGACATTATATTCTGTTGATAAGTGGATGGAATATATAGAAGAAATGGCTTCGGAAACAGAAGATGAAGAGCGTATTGAAGCACTTTACACTGATCTTTCCTATCTTATTGAACATCCTTTCGAACTCAATACGGTGACGGAGGGACAATTGAAACGTCTCCCTTTCCTATCTGATCTACAAATAAGGGAATTGCTGGAATATCGTTCCCGTTATGGAAAAATGTTAACCCTTTATGAGCTTAAAAATGTGGAAGCATTCGATTTAGAGACGATTTCTCTGCTTGTCCCGTTTATTTATATAAGTGAAATAATAGTTGATAAACGTCCTATTACAGTGAAAAATTTGTTGAAACGAGGTTCTAATAACTTACAAATCAGATATGACAGATGTTTTCAACAAAAGAAAGGCTATTGTTCATATCCCGATAGTGTACTACAACAATATCCGAATCGGAATTATCTGGGAGAGCCGTTCTATCATTCTGTTCGTTATTCGTATGAATTTGATGAACGTATTCAATTCGGTCTGGTTGCAGAAAAAGATGTGGGAGAACCTTTCTGGAATGAATATCATAAAGGGTATGACTATTATTCGGTGCATCTTTTTCTCAAAGAAATGAATAAATGGTTGAAAAGTCTTGCCATAGGTGATTATAAAATATCTTTTGGACAAGGCTTGGTGATCAGCAATGACTTTTCTCCAGGCCGAAATGCTCTTGTTTCACAAACGGAAAGAAGGACAAACGGATTTCGCCGTCATTTTTCAATCAATGAAAATGACTTTTTCCGGGGAGCTGCGGCTACTGTCAATTGGAAAAATTTAGATATCAACTTCTTCTATTCGTATCGGAAGTTGGATGGAGGTGTGGACAGTACGATCGTTACTTCGTTTAAAACGGACGGTTTACATCGTTTGGTACGGGACAGGGAGAAGATGCATAAAGTTTCCATGCAGACATATGGCGGGAATGTACGATATGCAACTCCCGGTTTATGTATAGGTCTGACTGCCCTTTCTTATTCTTTTGGAAATTATTCGATACAGCCCGATCCGAAACCTTATAATCTTTTCTATTTTCGCGGTAACCGGAATCTGAATATCAGTGTGGATTACTTGTTGAAAAATAAGTTGATCAAGTTTTATGGTGAAACGGCTTTAAGCCGGAATGGGGCGGTTGCTTCCCTGAATGCCTTGCAGTTGACACCTGTTTCTTATTTTTCCTTGCTGTTATTGTATCGTTATTATGATAAACGTTACCAGGCTTTTTTCGGGAATGCTTTTTCACAAAACTCGGCTGTCCGGAATGAACAGGGAATGTATATAGGGATGCAATGGACGCCTTTTGCCCGCTGGAAGTTGTCCGCGTATGCGGATGTATTCCGGTTTCCCTGGCTGAAATATGGAGTGGATGCGCCGTCGACGGGAAAGGAATATATGTTTCAACTTGATTATACGCCGAGCCGGAATTTGTCTGTATACGTCCGTTATAAATACAAACAAAGGGAAGATATAACACCTTACCATCAACAGCGTTTGCGTATGCAGGCCTTATATACGATTTCTTCATCCGTCTCGCTGCGGACATCTGCAGACGGTATTTGTTATACAGAAGCGAACGAAAAAAGCAGAGGGTGGATGATTGCCCAAAGCGTAGGTTGGAAACCGGTTGATGTTCCTGTTCAAACAGATTTTCATATAGCCGGATTTCATACGGATAATTATCGGACCCGTATATTTTCTTATGAAAAAAATATCTTGTATGCTTTCAATATGCCTTCCTTTTATGGAAAAGGTGTTCGGTTGGCGCTTTCTTTCCGGTGGGATATTGTGAAGCAACTTTCTGTGTCTGCTAAATTAGGATACACATATTATGCTGATCGTGACGTGGTCGGTACTGACTTAGAAGAGATCGAAGGGAATATTAAAGCAGATATATATACGTTACTGCGCTGGAAATTTTGACGGTTTGCTAAATAGTCCTAAAGCAGGGGAGATTCATATCTTCATTTTGATAGCTTTTGTAGCTTTGCATTTAAATATAAATTATTATGTCTACAATTCTTTTTGATAAAATAGTATTCGGACCGATACATAGCCGTCGGTTAGGTCTACAGACGGGAAACTTTGTTCATTCAATTGCATTTATTGTGAATGCGGACTAAACGAGAATCATCGTACGCGCAGTAGACTGCCAACCCGTGCAGAGGTAAAGGAGGCTTTGATAAATAAATTGTCTTCCATGCAGGCAGAGGGTGTTGCTCCCGATGTAATCACTTTTGCTGGGAATGGTGAACCTACCATGCACCCTGAATTTGCCGATATTATCGATGATACGATTGAAACCCGTAACCGTTTTTTCCCGAAGGCTAAGATTGCCGTGCTCTCGAACTCGACCATGCTCCATAAAGAGGATGTCTTCTTGGCATTGAATAAGATTGAAGATAATATACTGAAACTCGACTCCATATCGGATAGTCGTATCGGGCAGTTGAATGTTCCCAATTCCTCGACTTTTACTTTCGATAGGTTGTTGGAACAACTTTGCCGTTTTAATGGCAATCTGATTATACAAACCATGTTCCTGAAAGGGGAAGTGGATGGAGAAAGCGTGACGAATACAACCGAACACGAAATTTCCGGTTGGCTGGAAGCTTTAAAACAAATCAAGCCTAGACAGGTCATGATCTATACAATCGACCGTGAAACTCCCGTAAAAAACTTGAAGAAGGTGACAAAAGATGAATTGGAAGCTATTGCCGACCGTGCCCGTCAAGAAGGGTTTGATGTAACGGTGTCAGCTTGAAAAATTAAAAAATGGAGAATTGAAAAGCATTGTAAGAAGTCACAATGCTTTTCAATTCTCCATTTTTAATTCTCAATTTATTTTTTGTGCTTTCATTGTCTTAGCTTTTCCATCTGTATGGATGCGGAAGATATAAATACCGGAAGAAAGAGAGCCGGTGTAAACGATCTTTCCAGGGTTCTTTTGGCGAATGACCGTTTTACCGTCTAACGTGATGACTTCTAGCAAATCCACTTTTTCATTTCCGAATAGTTCTACCTGATCTGTAAACACAGTGGGAGAGATCGTTGTTTCCGAAAGGATGATCTTTTCATTTCCTACATTTACTTCTTTGTCGGCATCCGCTTTCTTGCTTTCGTCTTTTCCGTATAGAGTGGAAACCTGATACAAGATACTACCTGTCGGTGCTTGCTTGTCTATATATTGGGTGATAAACTTATTGGGGACGTTGCCGATTTTGCTTCCATTACGATAAATGTTATAACCTGTTATTGTCGGAAATGCACTTGCCTGGCTGCTCCGGAGTGAAGAACCGACTTCGGATATCCGAGTGAGTATGGGCATTGCTGATGACTTACTTAACAATGTTGTGTCGTTGGATGCAGTTTTTATAGTTGGTATATCCTTTGTTTTTGAACTGACGGTGGCGGCAAGAAAGAAGTTGAAATCATAATTTTCATTTTCATTTTCAGAAGGTTCATACAGATATTCCCACGTTTCTCCATCGAATGAAATCAAATTACCTTTTCCATTGACTGCTGGTCCTTCGTCCATGACTGCTGGATAGGCGGTGGATAGTTTAGCTTCAGCGTGGAAAGCAATGATTAGTTCTTGGGAAGCATCAATGACAAATGATTCTTTAAGCGGGATTTCAATTAATTTATCAAAAGGTAAATTAGTCAACTTTTGTATATATTTTCGTTTTCCTTGTATGATGTTCAGCGTATAAGATGAACCTGAGGTTGGTATGAAGGAAACAGATTCAACAAGGTGCCCGTGCAGAGGTTTCAGATCTTCCTTATTCCATCTTTGTCCGAAATAGAAAGGTTGTTTGAAACCTAACGAAAGATAAGCTGTCCCATTTCCCCAGTAGATCATTTGCTGGTAAATAGGTTCCTTCCATTTGACGAGGATATTCTTGCCATCAGTTGAGGTGGTTACATCGGTTGGGATCTTCAGTTCATAGACATAAATAGATGTGGTGGCTACAGCAGACTCTTTGTTGTCTGTATACGATGCGGAAACGCTGTAAGATTGGATACCGGTTTCAGGTTCTTTGTCAATATAAGATGTAGAAAAGGTACGTCCGATCAATATATTGTTTCGATAAACGTTATACTGTTCCGGTTTTTCGCTGGCAGAGACGGGTGCTTTCCATTTCAATAGAACCTCTCCGTTTTGGTAGACCGATGTCAGATCAGTTGGCATTGCTTTCGGAGCTGTCGCGTATCGGCCGGCCAGTTGTGTTTTGCCGGTATGATTGGGATCTAAATATATATCCATACGAGATGTATTGTCTTTGTTTGGATATTGATCCCAGTGATAATAAAGTTTACCATAAGTATTGGCTCCGTTCGGTTTTTCGCAAGAAGATGAACCGCCACTCAATGTACCGACAATCTGTTTGTTTTGATTGAACAATGGAGAACCTGAGGATCCTCCTTCCGTTACAGCATGCCCATTGGCTGTTTGTTCGAACACGACGTTCCAATGTGCGTTTGGTGCGCCTTTGATGTTGTCTATACCATACCAAGTAGAGGTCCTTGCCACCTTGTTGAAAGTCGATATCTTCATATAATCCCCTGACGGATGATGGATACCTACTCCTGATTGGGCGGCTGTGTTGCTCCGATCCCAACCGTTGTAGTAGGCATTGTAGTGTTCCGGGATAGTTTGGTTCAATAAAAGAAGCAGACCGTCTGAACCGCCATCTAATGGGATTCCGGCTATTTTCTTGCATCCGGTTATTGTTCTATAAGATGCGATACTGGAGTTATTTTCACATCCGGTATGTTCGAAATGGAAATAGAAAGTATATTTGTTTAAGCTTTTTTCTGTGACTGGTATATCCAAGTCAATGCAATGGAAAGCAGAAAGGATGTAAGGTTTCAAATCTTCAGCTGTGTTGTTTACCAAAGCTCCGGAGCAGATATAGATGTAGTTTCCAATAGGCAATGTCATTTGGCAAACACCGTTTTTCTCTGTTTGCCAAGCTTCTCCCTCTTCGCAATTGATATTTACCATACAAGATCCGGAAGTGCCAGGGCCTGTATCGGCATCGTACGTGAAACATGCAAATGGTTATATCCGTATCCTACAGCATCTATTGCGATGCGGGGATGTTCGTTTTCCGATATGCCTGCTTCATATTCGAGTATGATCTTGTCACCGGCTAAAAATTCGGTAGCATATTCTTTCGTTGGTGGATTGGTATGATGGGTAAAGGCACCAATCAGGTGTGTTTTATCGGAGCTGTAAATAAAGAGTTTCCCATTTTCCGGAATATAAAAATCTCTGAAACTGAGCATTAAAGCTATGGCGTCTTTTGCCTGTACTTGTAGTCGCCATACTCTTTTGCCATCAGGTAGGGTATTCCAGCTACCAGCATTGTCTATTGTCAGGTCTGTCGGGAGTAAAACTCCTACTTTCAACGGTGCCCCTTGGCTGACCTGCCATCTGTCTACTGTTTTCAGGTCCTCTACGCTGAAATTGATGGGGATCTGAACGGTTGGCAGATCGCTTTTCAGTGTGTTTTGATACTTGAAGGAAGTGGGTGTTCCACCTTCGCTGATTTGTGCATGGGCAGATCCGGGAAGAACTATTCCTGTTACCAACAGGAATAAACCGATTAGCGGGAGTAGGGCCTTTTTGTTCATATATTTTATAATTGGATATAAATTTGTTTTTGTATAACCAATATCCTGGTATCCAATTTAAAGGTATAGACAGAATTGACAAATGTAATATTTATTTCTGATTTGGATAGGGGTTTTTTCATATTCTGTGTCTTATGAATAAAGTTGGATAAATATATAAAATAATGGAATCATCGAATAGCAAAAAAAATGTCCCGCAGCTCTGGTATTGGAGCCAGCCGGAGAATGGGTTTAGCTTTGAAGATGCAGAGACGATTGCAAAAGAGTTTGTGTTTGAGGCAAGGAAGGATAAATCGGGAGACCGTTTTCTTCATATAGCGTTTGTGTGATGTTTGAGTCGTACGGAATTATCTTTTGTCTCCAATCTGAAAAAATAGCTCCCATCTGAAAAAAGGAGGACGGGAGCTATTTTTTATTTATCTTATTGCTTCGTGTGCTTTTGCTACAGCTTCGTTTATATTGCTGCAAATATTTTCCGTTCCGATCTTTTTGTCGAAACCAGATTTGACAAGTACACGACGTACATGCTCGTTCACCCCTGAAAGAATCATATGTATGTGTTCGGCTTGTGACAGGCGGAACAGGTTCTCTAAGTTATGCAATCCTGTCGAGTCCATAAAGGGAACCTTACGCATGCGGATGATACGGATCTTCGGTTTATCTCCCATATTGTGCATGATATCGTCGAACTTACTTGCCACCCCGAAGAAAAACGGACCGTCGATTTCATATACTTCCACACCTTTAGGAAGGGAAAGGACTTCTTCGTCATGGTGGATTTCTCCATCGTCCGATAGATCGATCTCGTCTTTTACTACCGATACATGAGTCGTTTCAGCTACACGCTTCATAAAGAGGAACATGGCGATAAGCAATCCGACTTCGATTGCGATCGTCAGGTCGAAGATAACCGTCAGAAAGAAAGTTACCAGCAACACCGACACATCGCTTTTCGGGTTCTTCATCAGCGAACGGAACGTACGCCATTCACTCATATTATACGAAACGATAATCAACACGCCTGCCAGGCAAGCCATCGGAATATGTTTGGTCAACGGACCTAAAAAGAGCAAAATCAGTAACAATACGATTGCATGGATGATGCCGGCAACCGGAGTGCGTCCGCCGTTGTTGATATTCGTCATGGTACGGGCAATCGCACCGGTAACGGGAATACCGCCGAAGACAGGTACGATGATATTAGCGGCCCCTTGTGCAATCAATTCGGTATTGGAGTTATGCTTGTCTCCCGTCACACCGTCAGCTACCGTAGCGGACAGCAACGATTCGATCGCTCCTAACATTGCGATAGTGAATGCGGAAGGAAGCAGAAGATTGATCGTTTCCATATTGAAGTTGATCGTTTCGGGACCAGGCAGGGAAGCATTGATCGTAAAACGGTCTCCGATCGTTTCGATTCCCGTGATCCCTAAATGATAGCGCATGACGTAGACGACAACTGTCATCAGGATAATGGCAATCAACGAACCCGGAATCTTTTTGGAAAACTTCGGTGTGATGGCGATAATCACGATACTGGTAAGCCCGATCAGTAACGACCAGAGGTTCATCGTATCGAAATGTTCGAAATAGGCGATCCATTTGGAAATGAAATCCGCAGGGACCTTATCCATTGTCAGCCCAAAAAGGTCTTTCATCTGCGTGGTGAAAATGGTGAGGGCAATACCACTGGTGAAACCGACAACGATCGGGTAGGGGATAAACTTGATAACTGTTCCTAGTTTCAACGCCCCCATGATTACTAGAATAATACCGGCGACAACAGTGGCGATAGCCAGTCCTTCGATTCCGAAATTTTGGATAATGCCGTATACGATTACGATAAACGCACCTGTCGGTCCGCCGATTTGTACGTTGCATCCTCCTAACAACGATACGAAAAATCCACCGAGAATAGCGGTGATCAACCCTTTTTCCGGGCTTACTCCCGAAGCGATACCGAAAGCGATAGCGAGTGGTAATGCTACGATCCCAACAATAATACCGGCCATCAGGTCGGTCATAAATTTCTCTTTAGAGTAGTTTTTCAGCGCTGATACTAGCTTGGGCTGAAAATCAAACTTGTTCTTCATCTTTCTGCCTGATTGATTAAAAGTGCTGCAAAGTTACAAAAAAAGTAAATATGTTTTTAATCTTTTTTATAAGCTTGTATGAATCTGTTGTTGCAATGAAACCTTCTGTCTCCTGCAAAGGAATCTGCAGTTAGATACTTAAATAATTTATTTTCGGGTTAGCATAAATATTATCTATTGGATTATAGAAATATTTTGTATATGTAAATTTGCTGTTTGCCTGAACATTTTCCTACCTTTGAACGTTATTTATTTAGAGTGATTATATGAACTTATTTTATATATACATAAATTAGCATTATGGAAAAAAGTATTAAGGGTACTCGTACCGAGCAGAATCTGCTGAAATCATTTGCCGGTGAATCTCAGGCAAGAAGTCGTTACACGTTCTTCGCAAGCGTGGCCAAAAAAGAAGGTTACGAACAAATTGCAGGTGTATTTATGGAAACAGCTGAACAGGAAAAGGAACACGCCAAACGTTTCTTCAAATTCCTCGAAGGTGGTATGGTTGAAATCACAGCAGCTTATCCGGCAGGCGTGATCGGAACAACTGCTGAAAACCTGGCTGCTGCTGCTGCCGGAGAAAACGAAGAGTGGGCTGACCTTTACCCTGCTTTCGCTGATATTGCTGAAGAAGAAGGATTTAAAACTATTGCTGTTGCTTTCCGTATGATTGCCAAGGTTGAGGCTGAACACGAAAAACGGTATCGCAAGCTGTTGTCTAACATCGAAACAGGTACGGTGTTTGAAAAAGCCGAAGCTATCTTATGGCAGTGTCGTAATTGCGGTTTCGTTATCGAATCAAAGAAAGCTCCGCAGAAATGTCCGGCATGCGAACATCCTCAGGCTTACTTCGAACCGATGAAACAGAACTATTAATCGATAGATTTACATAGTTTTATCTGTTTTTCGGGCACGGATTACACGGATTGCACGGTTTAATTTGATTTAAAACTGTGAAATCCATGTAATCCGTGCCTGTTTTTATATTATAACTATTATCTTTAGACTCTCTATTTATATGAATTTGAATTTACTTGTTGATGAGCATATCGATTAGAAAACTCAATAAAGTGTATCCGAACGGAAACCATGCATTGAAAGATGTTTGTCTAGAAATATCGACTGGTATGTTCGGACTTTTGGGCCCGAACGGGGCTGGCAAATCTACTTTGATGCGTATTTTAGTAGCTCTTATGGAACCTACTTCGGGTGAGGTGAATATCTGCGGGTACGACCTGATGCGGCAGCGCAAGGAGATACGGGGGGTATTGGGATATCTACCACAGGATTTCCGTTTTTTCGCCAAATATAAAACGTACGAGTTTTTAGATTATGCTGCGCGTCTTTCCGGTATGAACTGTAAGTCTTTGCGGAAAAATGCAGTGGACGAGATGTTGGAGAATGTCGGACTTTTCGATGTTCGCGACCGGTATGCCAATAAGTTGTCGGGAGGTATGAAGCGCCGTTTGGGGATTGCGCAGGCATTGATTCATCATCCGAAAGTGATTATTGTAGACGAACCCACGACGGGGCTCGATCCTGAGGAGCGGATTCGTTTTCGCAATCTCCTGTCGGAAGTCAGCGAAAACGACGTGACAATTATCCTTTCCACCCATATCGTGGGCGATATATCGAGTACATGCAACTGTATGGCGCTTATGAATAAGGGAGAAGTTTCTTTTTACGGTTCCCCGCAAGATATGTTGAGGCAGGCGGAAGGAAAAGTGTGGCGTATACGGGTGACTAGCGACGAATTGCATGAGGTGGATAAACTGTATCCGGTTATCTCGACGATTCCCTCTGGTACGGGCTGGGAAGTGCAGGTCGTGGCTGACGAGGTACAGGGATATGATGCGGAATCCTATCCGCCTAATCTGGAACATGCCTATGTCTATTATATGGAAAACAAGTTGAACCGTTGGAGAAACGATTAAAAGAGATCACTTGCCTATGTCATTTATCACGAACATACGATCTGTAGCTAAATACGAAAGCAAGATATTGGTGAGGAGTTGGTTCTTCCGTATCTTCACCCTGCTTGCCGTGGTGTTTTTAGGATTTTTCAACTTTGCCATGATGTTGATGGAGGACAATTTCGGCCTGTGGTTTGCAAAATCGGTTTCATCCAATATACCCTATCTGAACCTTTTGTTGTTGAATACGGGACAGGCGGTGGTCGCAGTTTTCCTTTCTTCCGAATTTCTGAAAAGGGACAAGAAGCTCGATACTTCCGAGGTCTTTTATGTCCGGCCGCTCAGTAATGCCGAGTATGTGGTCGGGAAGATATGGGGAAACCTCAGGGTGTTCCTGTTCCTGAACCTGCTGGTATTGGCGATTGTGCTGGCTTTTAACTTTATGGCATCGGGCGTGACGGTCGATTTGCCGGTTTATCTGGTTTATTTCTTTCTGATCAGTATTCCTACTTTGATATTTATCATCGGACTTTCAATTTTCCTTATGTTGTTGTTAAAGAATCAGGCGCTCACTTTTATACTTTTGTTAGGGTATATTGGGCTGACCTTGTTTTATATACAGGATAAGTTCTACTATCTGTTCGATTATATGGTGTATAACCTGCCGTTGTTCAAATCGACGATCGTCGGGTTCAGTAACCTGGAGCTGATCTTAAACCACCGAGCGATTTATTTCTTTGCCGGTTTGGGATTTATCTTCTTTACGATCTTCTTGTTCAAGCGGTTGCCGAATGCTAGGAGAAGCCATTATCCGTGGTTATTCCTTTCGTTCTGCATGTTCTTGCTAATGGGGACGGCGGGTTTTCGACATGTACGTTCGATTCTCAGGGAAGGGGAGATGCGTGCTTTGTACACAAGTATTAATAATAAATATGTATATGAGCCAAAGATGGCGATTGATTACTACGATATTTCGGTGGAACAGAAGTCTGAAACAATCCGTTCCGTTGTCGGGATGGAGGGAACGGCGCTTGCTGCATCGGAAGTATTTATCTTTTGCCTGAATCCCGGATTGAGGGTCGAGGAGGTAAAGGATGGAGAGAAGTCGTTGAATTTTAAGCGGGAGGAACAGATTTTAGCGGTGGATTTCGGAAGGAAGATAGAAAAGGGTGATACCATTTCGTTTTCGGTCAGTTATGAGGGGAGGATAAAGGATGATTTTTGTTATCTGGATATCCCGGAGGAGGTCTTGCAGCAACCGTATGATAAGGAAATGCTTAAGCTCGATAAGAAATATAGTTTTCAGACATCAGATTATGTGCTGTTTACGCCCGAAACCTATTGGTATCCGCGTCCCGGAACGGGGTATAGCGACAAGAGTCCTGATTGGCAACAGACCTATTTTAGTCGTTTTCGGTTGGATGTGAAGCCGCTTCCCGGACTGGTTGCTATTTCGCAGTCAGCAAACAATCCCTATCAGTCCATTTCCCTTATTATCGGAAAATACGAACAGAAGAGTGTGGAAAGTGATAGTACGCTCTATAGCATCTGGCATATAAAAGGGCACGATTATTACGAGGCGGCGTTCGATTCGATCCGTGATACGATTCCGGGATTGATCCGCAACCTGCGGGAGAATCTCGAACGTACGTATAAGTTGAGTTACCCGTTCGACCAGTTTTCAGTGGTGGAAGTTCCGGCACAGTTCTATAGCTATGTCCGTTCCTGGTCGCAAGCGCAGGAAGTGGTGCAGCCGGAAATGGTTCTTTTCCCGGAACTGGGCTGTATGTTCAATCAGATGGATTTTGTCAGAAGCAAGAAAAACCAGTTGAAATGGTCGAAGCGGGGAGGGCGTGAGATCAGTGAAGAAGAGGCGGAGATTCGGGTGATGAACAGTTTCCTGTGGATTTTTTCGCAGACGGAAGGTAACTATAATTTCTCTTCTGGCAGTCGAGGCAAGTTCAATATCTCTTCCCAAAGCAATCCATATTTCCTGTTTCCCGAACTCTATAATTTCCGGTATAATATCTATTCTTCCGAATGGTCTGTTACGAACCGGTTGGTCGAACTTTATCTGCAGAGGAAATCCGATAATAATGGGTGGGAACGCGAGATAAACGGGATCAGCAATAATGAGAAAGCGAACCTGCTGATGGAGAGATATTCGTTTAAAGAGCTTCTGTCTGATGTGAAACATCTCGATTTGCTGAATAACACGATCAGTCTGAAAGGGTATTGCTTGTTTGCTCCTGCCGAAGTGAATATGGGGATAAGTCTGTTCAGGGATTCCCTGTATGCCCTGTTGGAACGGAACGAATTTCGTAATATGCGCTTCGAGAACCTGTTAGATACGTTGGAGATGATCAGCGGGGCCGATATCCGTGCAGGTATTTCCGGATGGGATCGTCCGACGCCTCTTCCTTTCTATACGATCGGGCAGCCCGAAGTGACCAAGATCACGAACAAGGGACAGGAGAGTTTCGTGCTGAAGCAATTGGTCAGCAATAATTCTGATAATGACGGTATGCTTCAACTCAATATACAGATCGGAGGCTATGGTCCGAGTATCGATCCGCGTGTGAGCCGTAAACTGCCTCTTGCCGCCCGACAGACCAAGTTGCTGGTAACGGTCTGGGAGGAAGCGCCTCGCCAAGTGGATGTGAATACGCTGATAGCCGGAAATCTGCCGAGTATACTGAACCTGCCTGTTACTAACATCCGGGAAGAACGAGAGAGGGCGGTCGATACCGAAGGAGATTTCATTGTTACAGACTTTTCTCCCGTAGTGGAAGGAGAGGTGATCGTCGATAATGAAGATTCTCTTTTTTTCCTGTCCGAACCAGCCGTGGTTGGGCTTCTGCCCAAGTGGCTCGATAAGGTCGAAAATACTTCTTTTAAATATGCCGGTGTCTCTCCCTGGCGTGCCCCGTTGCAGTGGACGGCTACGACGAATGCCTCCTACTATGGCCGTTATATCCGGTCAGCCTATGTGATCAAGAGTGGTAACGGCAGCCAAACGGCAACCTGGAAAGTTCCGATTCTTTCTGCCGGACAATATGATGTCTACTATTATGTTTCCAAAGACAATGAGCTGAAATATAATAAGCAGGCTGGCGGTGAATACCATTTTAAGGTGGAGTATGACGAAGAAAACGAAGATGCTTATATAGATCTGAAAAAAGCGAATGAAGGCTGGGAACCCATAGGCGCCTACTACTTCAGTTCCGATACGGTCCGGATCACCCTGACGAACGAGTGCAAACTACGAAGCGTGACGGCAGATGCGGTCAAAATAGTAAAACGATATTAATAGAATTAGATACATGATACGAAGAGAGTTACTATCCATGAAAAAGATAATACTGACGGCTGCCGTCTGCCTAGGTGGGTATGTCTCGTCGCAGGGGCAGGTCTCGCTGACGATCGAGAAGGCGATGGATATAGCGGAAGAGCATAGTCCTTCCCTGCGCCGTTCCCACATGAATCTGGAACGTTATCAGCAGAACTTGGTTGCACAGCGGGCTTCCCTGAAATCGAAGTTCTCGTTGAACCTTAATCCGGTGGATTACAGCAAGAGCCGCAGTTTCGATAACCGCCTGTCTCAGTGGTATACGAATGAGAGGTTCAGTGCGACTGGAACATTCCAGGTGGATCAACCGATCTTGTGGACGGATGGTGTTCTCTCATTGATCAACCGTTTCGGCTGGCAGGATAATAACTCCAATATCGACGGTACGAAGACCAGTAACAAGGCGTTCAGCAACGACCTTTACCTGCAGCTTTCGCAACCCATCTTTACTTATAACAAGCGTAAGATGGAACTGCAACAGATCGAATACGATTATGAAAATGCCAATATCAGCTACGCATTGCAACGGTTGAGTACGGAAAAGGATATTACCCAACAGTTCTATTCTGTCTATATGGCACAAAGCCAATTGGCTATTACTAGGGAAGAACTGACCAATGCACAGCAAAGCTATGAGATTATCAAGAATAAGGTGGAAGCCGACCTGGCTGCTCGCGATGAGTTGTTTCAAGCGGAAGTGAATCTCGCTTCCGCGCGTTCTTCTCTAGAAGAACAGCAAGTATCGCTTGAAAACTCGAAAGACCAGTTAAAGCAGACGTTGGGGATGGATCTGAACGAGGATATCATGGTCTTTGCCGAAGTACAGATCAAGCCGGTGGAAGTGAATCTGGAAAAGGCGATACAGCATGGTCTTGAATCGCGTCTGGAACTGCGTCAGCGTGAGATTGAGAGCAAAGAACTAGCTTTCGATATGATTAAGACGAAGGCTCTGAACGAGTTCAAGGGAGATATTGCTCTCTCCTTCGGTCTGATCGGTGATAACCGACATCTGGAAAAAATTTATAATAACCCGACGCAGAATCCGCGTGTTGCCATCAGCTTCAGTGTCCCGATCTTTGATTGGGGAGAGAAGAAAGCCCGTATCAAGGCACAGGAAGTAGCCCAGAAGATCAACAGGCTGGAATTCCATGAAGACAAAGTCAACATTGAACTGAACATCCGCCAGACCTGGCGTAGCCTGGAAAACTTGCTTTCGCAGATCAAGATAGCCAAGCAGAATGTTGCAAATGCACAGCGTACCTATGATTTGAATCTGACCCGTTACCGGGAAGGCGATATAACTGGTATGGACATGAACCAATTCCAGACCCAGCTTTCAAATAAAAAGATCGCCTATACGCAGGCGCTTATCAATTATAAGATCGAATTATTGAACCTTAAGATACTTTCCCTCTACGATTTCGAGCACGATGTGCCTATTGTCCCGATGGAAGATTTAGTAACGAAAAAATAATATGAATATGAAATATACAATCACATCTCTCTTATTGTTCGTCCTGTTGACGGCAGGTTGTAATAATCAGCCACAGAATACACAGAACGATATTGCTACACCCGTGTCGGTAACGAAATTGAAGAAAGGTTCTATTAGCAAGCTGGTCAATACGACCGGTACGGCACAGCCTACCTATGGAGTAACGCTCAATTCCGAAATGAGTGGCTTGTACAAACTGCAAACCAATCCCCGTACAGGCAAGCCCTTTAAACTGGGAGATATCGTCTCCAAAAGACAACTGATCGTCCGCCTCGAAGACCGGGAATACGAAAACGGTATCGCTATAGATGCCAAAGAGTTGAGTCTTGAAATAGCCGAGCAGGAGCAAGTGAAGCAGAAAGCCTTGTATGAGAAAGGCGGTGTGACGCTTAGCGAAATGCGTAATACGGAGGTAAAAGTGACAAACGCCCGCTATGATTACGAGAACGGTAAGCTCAATTTGGAGAAGATGAATGTCAAAGCTCCTTTCGACGGTGTGATCGTGGATTTGCCCCATTATACGTCTGATGTCCGTATCGAACAAGGGAAACCGATAGTCGGTATCATGGACTATGCTCGTATGTACATGGATATCAATCTGCCGGAAAGTGCTATCGGGTATGTGAAAGCGGATCAGCCGGTCTATATCACCCATTATACGTTGCCCAAAGATACGATCCGAGGGGTGATTAGCGAATTGTCGCCTGCCATCAGTTCCGAAACCCGTACTTTCAAAGGGAAGATACTGATACAGAATGACGGTTTGAAACTCCGTCCCGGCATGTTTGTCAAAGCTGATATCGTGGTGAATAAGGCGGACAGTGCTATCATCATACCGAAAGATGTGATTCAGTCCAACCGCCGTGTCAAATACGTTTATATCGTCGAGAAGAACACGGCCCTGCTTCGCGAACTCAAGACCGGACTGGAAGACGACAAGAACATCCAGATTCTGGAAGGGCTGAAAGAGAACGATAATTTGGTGGTGAAAGGTTTCGAGACATTAAAAGAGAATGCAAAGGTAAAAGTTCAGAAATGAAAAGTATTATCAAATTTGCGGTAAGCAATCCGGTCACAATTTGTATGTTGGTATTGGCGATCCTGCTGTTGGGCAAGATTTCCTATGACCAGTTGGCGGTTGACCTGTTGCCCGACCTGAATAATCCCCGTCTTTTTATCGAGTTGAAGGCAGGCGAACGTCCGCCGGAGGAGATTGAGAAGCAGTTTGTCAAGAACATGGAGTCGATGGCGATTCGGCAGAGTGACGTGATACAGGTTTCATCCGTGATCCGTGCCGGTTCCGCCCGCATTACGGTCGAGTACACTTGGAAGAAAGATATGGATGAGGCCTTTCTTGACTTGCAGAAAGCTATGAACCCTTTTGCCCAAAATAAAGATATCACCGAACTCAAGATCACGCAGCATGATCCGAATCAGTCTCCTGTCGTTCTGATTGGACTTTCGCACCGTAGCATTACCGATATGGCGGAGCTTCGGAAGGTGGCGGAGAGCTATATTCGTAACGAGTTGATCAGTCTGGAAGGGGTTGCGGATGTTACGTTGTCGGGCGATGAGGTTAGTACGCTAATGATCCGTACGGACCCTTATAAGCTGGATGCCTTTAAATTGACGATAAATGATTTGTCTTCCAAGATAGAGGCGAATAACCAAAGCGTCTCCGGCGGTCGTGTCAGCGAGTTGGGACTGCAATACTTGGTCAAGAGTTCGAGCTTGTTTGCGACGGAGAGTGATTTTGAGAATCTGATTGTCGGTTATAAGCCGGTTGCGGCTGAGGCTACGGCTTCGGGGACTTCCGGTGCGGTTTCCACATCGTCTATGGACAAAGCTCCGATATTCCTACGTGAAGTCGCTACTGTCAGCTTCGAGAATGATCGTCCGGAAAATATTGTCCGCATCAATGGCAAGCGCAGTATCGGATTGTCTGTTTACAAGGAAATGCGTTTCAATACGGTGAAGGTTGTCGATGGTGTGATTCGCCGGTTGGCGGTTATTGAGCAGGCGTTGCCCGGCTATCGTTTTCAGGTGATCACGAATCAGGGTACCTTTATCAAGAATGCAATAGGAGAGGTGAAGAGCAGTGCCGTTTTAGGGATTATCCTTGCGGTGGTGATCTTGTTCGTCTTCCTTCGTCGTTTGGGGACGACGTTGATTGTCAGCTTGGCTATCCCGATTTCCATTGTCGCAACTTTCAACTTGATGTTCTTTAATCATCTTACCCTCAATATCATGACGCTTGGTGGATTGGCGCTCGGAGCCGGTATGTTGGTGGATAATGCGATCGTAGTGATCGAAAGTATTTTCCGTAATCAGGAGAAAGGGATGACGATACGTGAAGCTGCCATAGCGGGAACCTCCGAAGTGGCCGGTGCGGTCATTGCCTCGACGTTGACGACGATCGTCGTCTTTCTGCCGATTGTCTATCTACATGGCGCTTCTGGAGAACTGTTTAAAGATCAGGCCTGGACGGTGACGTTCTCGCTGGTATCGTCGTTGTTTGTGGCGATCTTGGTGATCCCGATGTTGTATGACCGGATTACCGGATGGCAGGATCGTGGTGCTGGTGGTGGTACACGGGGGGGAAACGGCATCCGGATTACCGGTTACAGCCCCTTGTTGCGCACGCTGCTCCGCCGCCGTTGGGTGGTGATCGGCTGCGCTTTGATGTTGCTGGTGATAGCGGGGTTGTTGGTTCCCTTTATCGGTACGGAGTTTATGCCGAGAGCCGGGAGCAAGGCGTTCTCTGCCGTTATCAAGTTGCCGGAAGGGACTCCGTTGGAGCGTACCGCTTCGGCTGTCGGTAACCTGGAGGATTTGATGCACACCATCTCGCAAGACTCCCTGTGTACGATCTACAGCCATGTCGGATCGGGTAGCGGTTCGGAGAATGATATATTCGAAGGGGAGAATACGGCTGTCATGAAAGTGATCCTTTCGCCTTCCTGCCCCGTTCCGCCCGAAGAGGTGATGGCGCAGTTCGTACAGGCTACCGAAGATACCGAAGGGTTAGAGGTCACCCTGAAGCAGGAAGAGAACTCCCTCAGCTCCCTTTTGGGAAGCGAAGGAGCCCCCATCGTGGTCAAGGTAAAAGGAGAGGAACTGGACGAAATAGCGTCTATCACGGAAGAAGTAAAAGGACGGATCACCGGTCTGCCGGGACTTTACAATGTCCAGTCGTCCGTTGAAGACGGTGCCCCGGAGGTAACGATTTCCGTCGACCGCACGGTTGCCGGCATTCATAATGTCAGCGTCTCGACCGTTATCGAACAGTTGAAGCAGCAGCTCGGCGGCCTCGAATCCGGCAAGATGGAGTACCGGGGAGAGATGCGGGATATCCTGATCAAGGTTCCCGATATCACCTTGCACGACCTCGGTGGACTGGTCATACGAAACGGTGAGAAAGAATTCCGCTTGCAGGAGATCGCAACGATCACCTGTTCGCAGGCTCCGAAAGAAATCTTCCGTCGTGGACAGAACCGCATCAGCAAGGTAACGGCCAATCTCGATGTTGGCTATTCGCTTGACAAGGTGGCGGACGAAATACGCTTTGCAGTGAAAGATATTGACTTGCCTGCCAACTATTTGATTACCGTTACCGGCGAGGAAGAGAAGCGCCAGGAGTCCATGAAC
Source organism: Parabacteroides sp. merdae-related_45_40 (assembly GCF_001915675.1). NCBI lineage: Bacteria > Pseudomonadati > Bacteroidota > Bacteroidia > Bacteroidales > Tannerellaceae > Parabacteroides > Parabacteroides sp. merdae-related_45_40. The sequence continues at coordinate 36,059 of NZ_MNQY01000122.1, forward strand.
AGCCTGATGTTTGCTTTGGCCCTTTCGGTGATCCTGGTCTATATGGTACTCGCTTCGCAGTTTGAGTCGCTGTTGCATCCCTTCACGATCTTGCTGACGATCCCGTTGGCGGTGGTAGGGGCGATTCTACTGTTCTTTCTGACGGGGACGACGATCAATATGATGGGAGTGATCGGCATCGTGATGCTGGTCGGTATTGCGGTGAACAACTCGATTATCCTAGTCGACCGTATCAACCAGTTGAAACAATCCGGCATGGAGCTGACGGATGCCATCGTGGAATCCGGCCAGCAACGTATCCGCCCGATCCTAATGACGACGCTCACGACGATCCTAGCTCTCCTGCCGATGACGTTCGGCTTCGGCGAAGGTGCTTCACTTCGTTCACCTATGGCGATCGCAGTGATCGGTGGGTTGGTGACTTCGACCGTCATGAGTCTGATGGTAATCCCGTGTGTATATTATGTATTTGAAAAAATGAAAAGGGGAAAATGAATTTTTTACTACATAGGAAGATTGCGATCTGTATGCTGTTCATAGCCTTGACAGGATTAGGCTACGTGTCGTACAAGCAGTTGCCGGTAGAACTGTTGCCTAATGCGGAGCTTCCGATGCTGTTTGTACAGGTCACCTCGGCACAGGATATGGATCCGTCGTATGTCGAGTCGGAAGTCGTGATCCCTATCGAAGGGGCTATTGGGACCATAGGTGGAGTAGAGCAAATCGAATCCCTGATCGATAGCCGCCAGTCTTCCATCAAGATTGACTTCAAGTCAAATATCAACTTCAAAATTACTGCCCTGAAGTTGCAGGAGAAGATTAACGAAATCGCCTCTTCTCTTCCCGAAGGCTTTACAGTACAGGTACAAAAGATCGATGTTTCGATGCTTGCCGGTGGCTTCATGTCGCTCCAGGTGCGTGGATCGGGTGGTACGGACCGGGTTCGTAACTTAGTGGAGAAAGAGATAAGGCCCGACCTGGAAAACATTGACGGCATCGCTTCCGTCAATATCTATGGTGGTCGCGAGAAGGCCATAGAGGTGCAACTCGATCCTGATGCCTGCAAAGCCCTCAATTTGACTCCTTCCGCTATTAGCAGCCTCTTAACACAGAATACGCAAGAGAAGGCGTTTGTCGGCTATGCCAGTGAGCCGGACGGGAAATACTTTGTCCATGTCAATTCTCCTTATACCGAAGTTTCCGACCTCGAAAACATCGTCGTTGCCTCTGGCCCCGTGTTGCTGAAAGACGTTGCCACCGTTTTCTTCGACATGAAAGAGGAGACAAGCTACAGTCGGGTCAATGGCAAAGATGCCGTTTCCGTTTCCCTGCTTGCTGACTCGCAGGCCAACTTGATCCAGCTTTCTCACCGTACGGTCGGAGTGATTGACCGTCTGAACGAGCAGCTTGCCCCGCTCGACCTCTCGATCGTCGTAGAGAATAACCAAGCGGAGACGATGGAGGATAACATTGACCAAATCATCCGCCTTGCGATCGTGGGTGGTCTACTTGCCGTCGTCATTCTCTGGCTTTTCCTGAAGAACCTACGGTTGGTGTTCTTCATCGCTCTGTCCATCCCGATTTCCGTTTATACGGCATTCAATTTCTTCTACGGGGCAGGGATTACGATCAATAGCCTTACGTTGGTTGGTATGGCGCTGGCGATTGGTATGCTGCTGGACAACAGTGTGGTAGTCTTGGAGAACATCTACCGCATCTCATCTACCGGCAATACACCCGAACGTTCCGTGACGCAAGGTACGCGCGAGGTCTGGCGCTCCATCCTTGCCGCTACCCTAACAACGGTTACGGTCTTCCTTCCATTCGTCTTTTCCGATAATTTTTTGATCAAGCTGATGGGACACCATATCGGCGTTTCCATCATCTCGACTCTCCTGATCTCTCTCGCTGTCGCCCTCCTTTTCATTCCGATGGCTACCTATACGGTACTGAGGAAGCCGGATAGGGGCACGGTCTTTTATGAAAAAGTATCTGTCACGCAGCGGCCGGTACAAATCTATCTGGTGTTGTTGAAGACCTGCATGAGGAATTCCGGTGTGACGGTCTTTGGGGCCGTCATCCTGCTGTTCCTTTGCTTGATCCTTTCTGTCTCCCTGAATATCCAGGACCGAAAAGAGGTGGAGAGCGACCGTTTCAGCATCTATGTGACGATGCCGACCGGCAGCACGCTGGAGAATGCCGACCAGGTCGTTCGTGTCATCGAGGAACGCCTTGCCGGGTTTCCGGAGAAACAAGATCTGATCAGCCGTATCCGGGAAACGGACGCCGAGCTGACACTTGTTCTCAAAGAAGATTACCGCCAGATCGGGAAGCGCAGCATCACTGACATTAAATCCGATGTGCAAACTCGCCTCCGTACCATCAACGGCGCCGAAATATCACTTTCTGAAGCCGGAAGCGGTGGGAGCAGAGGGGGAGGCGGCTCCGGGGATATGATGGGTGGCATGGGGAGCTTCATGCGTCTTTTGGGTATCGGTGAGAACCGCGAACGCATTGTGATCAAAGGCTCTGATTTTGACCTTATGCAGCGGGTGGCGGAGGATTTCCGCTATTACCTCGACGAACAGGAGTTCATCCGCAATACCCGTGTCTCCTACAGTCGCCCGCAGCCGGAGATTCGTCTCGGTTTCGACCCGATCCTGCTGACCTCCTACGATATCTCTCGCCAGAACATAGCTTCCGGCCTCACGTCTCTGAACCCGGAGATTTCGTCCGGGACTTCTTTCAAGGTGGGGGAGGATACCTACGATATCATCATCCGTAACCGGACGGTAGAGGAGGAAGAGGCTGGCAAGAATCGGGACAAGACGGTGGACGACCTGCGCGAAGTGCATATACCAAGCGCTTCCGGCAGCCTGCACAGGCTGGAAGATATCGCCTCCGTCAATTATGGCCGCGGGCGTGCCCGTGTCACCCGTGTGAACCAGGACAAGCAGATTGAGTTGTTCTATTCTTTCTCGCGCGACGTTGAAGAGTCGAGAGACCTCCTCGAAGGCTACCGGTCGGATATCGACCAGTTGGTGTCGGGTTATAACCTGCCTTCGGGCGTGGCGGTCGAAGTGTTTCACGAGGAAGATATGTTTGCCGACTTCAAGTTTCTGCTGTTGGCTGCCTTTATCCTGATCTTTATGATCCTGGCTTCGGTGTTCGAGTCCTTTGTGACGCCGTTCGTCCTGCTGTTCTCCATCCCGCTGGCTGCGATCGGTTCGCTGCTGGCGTTGTTGCTGACGGGCAACAGCCTGCTGAACAATGCGAACGTGATGATCGGGTTTCTGATCCTACTGGGAGTAGTGGTGAACAATGGTATTATCCTGATCGATTATGCCAACATTCTCCGCCGGCGAGGTTATCGCCGCAACAGGGCGTTGATGACGGCTGGGCTGTCACGTATTCGCCCGATCCTAATTACTTCCATCACGACGATCGTAGCCATGTTGCCGATGGCGATGGGTAACTCTGAGTATGCCGGAGCGATCGGTGCACCGTTTGCCATTACTGTGATCGGCGGTCTTTCCTTCTCTGCATTGTTGACGCTGATCCTGATCCCTACCGTTTGTATGGGACTGGAAAACACGCTGCAATGGTACAAGGAGCTGTCCGCGAAAGTATGGGTTCTGCACGGTTTGCTCTTTATGGCAGGAGCCGGCTGTATCTGGTTTTATGGTGGTGGCCTCCTGTGGCAGTCCGTCTATGGGGTGTTGTTGTTGGCCGGTATTCCGGGAGTGACCTATTTTATGCAGACAAGTCTCCGCCGTGCCCGTTCGAAGGTGATCGATCCGGAGACGGACATCCATATATCCGTCCGCAACCTGGTGAAGATATACGACTGGCCGGGACGTGTCAGCCGCCAGTGGAAGAGTGGCCTGCTGATCCGTCGACGGTTAGGTTTGGAGAAAAACTACCTTATACCTGCCGGATTGCCGGATGACTGTCCCGTTCCCGTGCCTGACATGGAATCGCAAAAGATCAGTCCTGATACCTCCTCTGATTATGCGGATACCACTGGTGCTTCTGCGATCCCGCTTCAGACGCGAGAAAGAGGATTCTTTATGGAACTGGGCTGGCAGTTCGTCCTGTTAGGTTTTGGTGTCTGGTTCACCTGGTTCTTTGTCGGGAACAGGTTGTGGATATTTCTTCTCTCTTTCGCAGTCTACGCCGCAACGCTTTACCTGTGGCGCAAGGTACGTGAATATCTCTATGGACGGTTTGCAGGAAGCCGGATAGTGAAATACGTTAACCGGATCATCTTTTGGGGCCTTCCTCCACTGATCCTTTTTGGTCTGTTCCGCAAATTGGATAATCCGAACTTGGTGGGGACGATCGGGGTGTTGTGGGCGTTCTGCATAGCAATCTATGTGACTTCTGGCTATCTGTATGAGAAGGAAATCAATATCGAGCGTGTAAAAGGACGTTTCGCCGGGCTGCGTCGTTCGTGGTTCCGTATGGTGAAAAGTATTCCGCTGATCGGGAAACGTCGGCAGCCGTTCAAGGCACTCCGAGGCGTATCGTTCGAGATCCGTACAGGTATGTTCGGCCTCTTGGGACCGAACGGAGCAGGTAAGTCCACCCTGATGCGTATCATCTGCGGCATTTTGGAACAGAGCTACGGCAGTATCTGGATCAACGGACTGGATACGCGTGTCTACCGGGAGGAACTGCAGAGCCTGATCGGTTTCCTGCCACAGGAGTTCGGGACATACGAGAATATGTCATCTTGGGAATTTCTCGATTATCAGGCGATCTTGAAGGGCCTCGTCAATCCCGAGCTGCGCCGTGAGCGGTTGGAGTATGTCCTCCGCGCCGTCCATATGTTCGACCGTAAAGATGAGAAAATCGGTTCTTTCTCCGGCGGTATGAAACAACGTATCGGTATCGCTCTGATTCTGTTGCACCTGCCACGTATTTTAGTGGTAGACGAACCTACTGCCGGACTCGACCCGCGCGAACGCATCCGTTTCCGAAACCTGTTGGTGGAGTTGAGCAAGGATCGTATCGTGATCTTCTCTACTCATATCATCGAAGACATATCCAGTTCATGTAGCCAGGTGGTCGTGATCAACAAAGGCAGCCTAAAGTATTTTGGCGATCCGGTTGATATGGTCGGCATGGCGGCCGGAAAGGTCTGGCAGTTCGATATCGGTAAGACAGAATTTGAACAGGCATTGGATAAGTCCCGGATCGTCAACCATATCCAAAAAGACGACCGTATCCGGGTCCGTTACCTCTCGACCACCTCTCCGTATGATGGAGCGGTACAAGTGGAACCGAACTTGGAAGATGCTTATCTTTGCTTGTTGAAAGAACTTTAAAAAGTTATGATTTATGATTTATGCGTCGATGATAAATCATAAATCATAAATCTCAAATCTCAAATCATAAATCATTATGACACTGAAACAATTCATATATCTCTTGCCTCGCTTGGTTAAATATAACCTGAAGATTATCTTTGCCGGGAAATTCATCTGGTTTCTCCTGGCGGCATTTCTGTTCTTTGCCTATTTCATGTTTCAGATTGCTTGGAGCCGATCGGAGGTCAATGAAGGGGTGGTCTACAACCTCCTGATGTTCCCCTGTGTCCTGTTGGTGTTCTATCCTGCTGTTTTTGGTATCCAGAACGATGAGGATAGCCGGATACTGGAAATCCTTTTCGGCATCCCCGACTATAAATATAAGGTATGGGGTGTCCGTCTACTGATGATCTACGTGGCGATCTTCGTGATCCTGATCGTCTTTTCCTGGTTGGCTACGCTCTTGCTTTATCCTGTCAACCTTCTTGAGATGTCGGCTCAGCTGATGTTCCCGATCCTTTTTTTCGGGAACCTCGCCTTCATGTTTTCCACCATTACCCGCAGTGGTAACGGAACTGCCGTTTTGATGATTATCATCGGCATCGCCCTGTTGATCTTCAGCAATACGCCTCTTATTGAGCGTTCTTTTTGGAATATCCTCCTCAATCCTTTCTCCATCCCCCGCAATTCCCTGCCGGTCATCTGGGAAAGCATCATCATCAAAAGTCGCATCTTCCTCCTGGTCGCCAGTACCATCTGGATGCTGATCGGGCTTCTGAACTTGCAAAAGAGGGAGAAGTTTGTTTGATTGCGAGCCCGGTGGAAACCTTTGATAGTCTACGTCATATAACGAACGATTTAGGGTATGTGTTATAGAGGAGATCGCTCTCTTCCTTGATGGGCACTTGATTGGGGTGAGCTATATGGAAGGCCAATGTGCCTATGTGAACGAGATTTCTTATTAATAAAAGTTTTCGGGAACAATAACTATTATACGATCATAAATGAAGTTATATTGTTTGAAAACAACATGTTAAGGTATGATGGTTTTAATTTTTAACTATTATTCATCATATACCATCATGATTTAAAACGAAAAATAGCTATAGATCAGTCAAATATCAAATTAAAGATCAGTATTCCTTAGATGGAAAATATGCTAAAGCCATTTATTTTGTCACATAATCAAGCCTTTTTGGGGAAAACAATTTGAAAAGCTTCCTGAGACCCGGATGTCGGAGCTTTGAGATCCAGATGCTGGAAGGTGGGAGATCCGGATGTCAAGGAACTGTGACAGGGATGTCGGACTGCTTTTCTGCCTTGTTTGGAGGGATTTTATACTCTGTTTTTTATTCGGGGAAATATTTCGTTTTTAACAAAAACTGCTTCTGTTTGTTCATATGTTTTTTGGGGGCATAATTCACATAAACAACATATTATTAATTAGGGATATTCAGTAAATGTCCCTAACTCCATTTTATAACACTGAATATTTATTCCCTTAAATATGCTGGCATAGTCCATATATAAAGCCCTTTAGCATATTTGCTGTCCCGAAAGTGACGAAGAACCAAAATAAATTAAAAAATCTATTTCAACACCTTGTCTATCCATGGTAACACCAATTCTGCTTTAAAATAATGATTCATTGGATCGACATTAACCACTTGGAAGAATGTATCCAGATCAATGCCCTCGGGTACTCGATCTATCTGCTGTCGGTCTTTCGGGTTGGCAAACTTCTTATAATGATAGAACGTAAAATTATCCGGTTTACCTACTATCCGATAGGCTTCCTTTATCAGCTCAAAGTCACGGTCAAGTCCTCCTTCGGTACAAATAACAGGGCGGGGAGCCAAGGCTGCGACCAAATCAGGAAAATCAAACTGTGTCAAGAAACCAGGTATCAAATGCTCGATAGAATTCGGAAAAGGTCGCCTCCCCTTCTCATCTGGTTTTGTCATCACCAAAATCCGTTCAAGTGTACGACACAGAAAATCGTTATATACAAAGGCATAGATAGACGGATCCAAAACTCCTAAGACCATCAACGGCTCGGTCCCCAAAGAAAAGCCACTGATAATAACTCGTTCTTTATCTATATAGCTCTGTGCTTTCATCCAGTTCAGAATATTCCAGTCTTGCCAAGCAGTCAGCCCTAGATAGCTCCATCCCACTTCCAATAAGATACGCGAAGTATTGAGATAATCGAAATACCCGTTGTCAGAAAGCTCGCCGCACGACGGGTTATCTACAGCAACCGCAACCAGACCTTTCTTTACATAATGCAAAGCCATCGCATTCTTTCGCACCGGCTTAACAGGCAACGATGTCAAACCGTAATCACCCTCCGTCTCACCCGCCAGTTCCTCTTTACTGCCACCAAAACCCGGTATACAAAGCACAGAAGGCACCTTATCCTGAGTAGTATCGATCCCGTCAGGTATCAATACCAGATAAGGAACAACACTTCCTGGCAACGGATAAGACTCCCATTTCTCCACCCGATAGCCATCCCTCTGTACCATTTTGATACGTACTGGGGCGGGCTGGTCTTTCACCTCCGGAAAACGTATCAATTCTTTCATAGTGGAACACAAGTCCAACTGCCATTTCTTAAACTCCGTCGCCGTAAATGCCGGATTGAAAGTAAACGCAGGTTTCTGCTTCAACATATATTGGACAGCTCCTCTTGAACTTGAGAAACGACCATCTTCACGATTTGCTGTTATCCTAAAAGAATTGTTGAGATCAGACGTTTGTCCCATTACCGGCAAGATCAACAGCAGAGTAAATAATGTATTAATTATTTTATACATGATATTCATTTAATTCAATTTCTATACGACCATCATATAAATATCACTGTTCTGTTGAAAATAAACGAACGATCAAATCGAAATTAGAATCACGGAAAGATGCCTCCCAGGGTGTCGTATTCGTTTGGTCATTACGCGACTGAAGCATTCCCACAGCCTTTTCTTTTTCTCCCCGATAAATAGCCGTACACCATTGGACTACACGATTTTCAGGGAAATCTGTGCTCCAGGCAGCTACCATATGATCTGCTTCCTGCACTTTTCCTGACTCGCGCAAAGCCAATGCACTTAACAGATTACCAGACTCAAAATGAGAACGGGATATCGTATAGTCGGCTACGGCAGCTAATAAAGCAGATGTTTTTCGGCTATCTCCCTGCCCTGCCGCTGCTTTTGCTTCCAGATAATCCTCCAGACGGTTGTCAATCATATTGTCGTATGGTTTTCCGACACCCAAATTTTCCGGCCATTCTTTTGATGTCTCCACACTCTTCACTACCTGTTTATAATTCTTATGGCTCAGTTGTTCCATTGCCCGGTACAAATTAGCCTCGCGATAAACAGCGCGTCCTGCATACGAACCTTCATTCGGAAGAACCTGCATCCGGCTCAACAGAGAGATACAAGGTTGATACTGGCCTGTCTCACATAAAGCCTTTGCATATTTCAAACCAATATAATAGTTCGACGGATACTTCTTCGTATACTTCTTTCCTGTCTCAACAGCTTTCTGCCACTGGTTATTGGCGACATAGTGGTTGATCAAAGCAAATCCGGTACGCCATGACATCTCTATCTGCTCTGCTTTCAACAGGTCAGCCAACCGGGATTCGCCCTCTTTTAAAGAGGCACGGCTTAAATAGAATGGTGCATAGTCGGCTTCACCACAATTCTCCAGCAGCTCCAACGCCTTTGCCTTATCCTGGTTAGCCCACCGGATCAATGCTTCATAATAATCGATCTTCCAGTCCGGCTGTACCGTCTTCGCCCATTCCAACGCTTTTAAAGAAGAAGGACGGAAAGGAAATACCATTGCCGGAGAGAGAGCTCCGGCGCGTTGCAACATTCCGCGGCTTTCATCGTCGTTGCCAGCCTGATGCAATAAATAAGCCTGTTTGTAAAGAGCAATCGGATAGTTACCTGCACATGACAGGAGAGACAATGCTTCTTCTGTGCAACCGACCGATTCATACCATTCAGCCAGTTCCATGTAGGTTTCGAAAGGCAGTTCGTTGCGAATCAACGACTGAAGATCATCGATAGGATGACCGGAGCCTTCCCCCTGGTAGAGCTGTTCAAAACGTGCTGCATGATACAGCGGAAGGTCTTCCAGCAACGGATCGATAAGCGCTTTAGCTTTCTCCGGCTGGTTCGTCTTACGATAAACCACCATTAAAACATGGTCAGCACTCAGATTCATTTGATTGAACTCTTTACTTCTCAAGGCATAATGTTCAGCCTTTGCCCAGTTCCTATCCATCAGGTACATTTCAGCTAATTTCTCATAGGCTGCACTACGGACTCTCGGAGAATAAGAAGCTACAGAAAAGCCGTCTTTGGCATCCGTATGATTTCCCAATGCCATGTTGCATAATCCATACAGATAGTTGACATCTCCATCGTACGTGTTAATGCTTAACGCTGTTTTACAACGGGCAAGCGCTTCCTCATAACGTCCCTGACGATAATAGAGGGAAGCCAGATCAGTCAGTGCAGGCACGAAATAAGGATCTTTTTCGAGGGAAGCCAGTAAAAACTTTTCTGCCTTGTCGAGTACTTTCTGATTCATCCATTGTTCTCCCTGCGTATAAAGACCATATGCCGAACTCCAGTCAAAATCGGCAGGCAGTTGTTTCGGGCGACTGGTGATGTTATCCGAAGGTACTTCCGAATACACCAGCAAGTCTTCGCCTACGACGACTTTCAGTCGACCGGCGGCAACAGCCTTATTCAATGGGATAGAATCTTTCCAGGTTTCCAGTACACCGCAGTTCAACGGGATGGAGTTCATTTCCTTTTCTCCTTCATAGAGTTTTATGGTTGTAGATAATTTCTGCAAAGGAGAGAAATATAACTTCAGAAAGCCATCTTCCCTCAACACGTTAAGCGCTCCGATACGGCTCGCCTTTGAGACTCCTTTTATTCCTTTTACCGGAAACCAGTACTCAGTCCACCTGTCGGTCGCCTGCGGACCGAATGCCGTATGTTTATAAGGAGTTAAGCTACTATTGGAAGCCGGCTGGTTATACATGCGACCCGATTGCAGTTCGATATACTGCCCGTTCGTATCCGTCAACAAATCTTCCCAGATACCTCCCTCCCGGGAAAGTCCCCAAAGGAAAATTTTCATTCCCAGTTTCTCGTCATAACCCGCATGATGGATAGAGCCGAAATCGTTGTCGTGCCAGTAAGCACCGTAGAAATCGTTATACTTCCCTACAATATGATACGATTTGGAATTACCGAAGTCGTTCTTTTCATACCAGGAGATATCCCGGCCCTGTTCATCCAAAGGAAACGAATGGAGTTCGCCTCCGTGTCCGATATAATTGGTTCCGGGATAGCAGAACTCGGCATTCCCCGCTGCCGGATAGCCGGCATTCATCCATTGATAGTAAGGCTGGTCAATGGATGAACTGTTATGCCAGGTCGTTGTCGTCGTAAAGTAAGCCTTATCTTTCGGAAGATTCACCTCCACAGTCCACAGTGTCCGAGTAACCAGTTCATAGGAGGATACATAACAACTCACGCTTCCATCCGGTTTCTGTCGGGTCACATAGTCGATCGGCGTACTGGAAGTCGGTGCATGACCGATGATACCGAAGTTGAACTCGATACCGCCTGATGTCCACGGACCACGCATCGCAATATCACGGAATTTCACGACGTGGTTGTTGTAGATAAACTCCTTACCCGTCGTTTTATCTACGGCTCCCCAGATCTTTCCACCTATCTCGGGGAAGAGGGTCAGTTTGATATAATCATTTTCAAGAGAGACTACTTTCCATTGCCGGTTGATTCCTTTAGCAGAAAAACCATCAAAACGGAAATAAGGATAAAACAGATCGGAGGGATCAGCCACCGGATCAGGATCAGAGAAAGGATAGGTTTTAACTGTCTCTACTGTCTCGGTTACAGTCGCTTGCTGTGCAAACAAGGGTTGCAACAAAGAGGTTGCACAAAGAAGGATGAGCATCTTTTTCATGGTAATTCATTTATATGGACAATAATGTATATAAGGAGTTTAATCCTCCTTATATACGGTTAAAGAGTACATTTCCGGTAAATTATACTATATCGGAAGAGGTTATTTTGCAATAATTAACAAGCCCTTCCCTTTCGGAACAACAATCTCATCGCTGGGTTTCCAGGTTGTTTCCTGTTGGAAATTCTCGATAGCCGGGGCATGCAATGTCACTTTCGAAGGATCGAGACCCAGTTTAGCCCAGTCGATGGAAAGCTTCACTTTGGCATCCGTATCTTCCCAGGTAGCCAATGAGATCAGTGCTTTATCACCCATGTGGCTGTAAACGGTCGCTAACGTCTTTTCGCTACCCGTCTTCACCGGATTGTCTTTCACCCAGTAACCGATCATTTCACTATTCTGCATACCGAAAGAATCCCACAGTTTCCACAGCGGTCCGTTATCCACACGAGGACTACGTCCTGTCATGCCATACAGCATGCCGCGCCACGGATTACCGCCTCCTTCCAGCATCTCGCCCATCAAACCATAAGGAATACCGGAAACTTCAACCAGCCAGAACTCCGGCGGGAAATCATAATTGAAGTATTCACCGAACCACAGACGGTCGAGGTAGGGGAAATGTTCCAGATACAGATTGGCACTATTGGCAAAACCGTCTTTCGGGTTATACTGATTGGCAGAATGCAGGTCGATCATAGCTCCCGGATTCGTACGGTTCATCACTTTGCGGATACGTTTCATCGTCATCCGGTCGAAAGCCAGGTCATCGATATACAGCCCGTCGATACCGACGTTCTTCATCAGCCAGTCGAGACCTTCCAGATAATAGTTATGCCAGCGGGAAATGCCACTGTTCACAATCGCTGCATCTTTCAGTCCGGGTACAAACCAGGCGCCGATATAATTCTGGTCCAAATGTTCCTGTAACCAGGAGAAGCCGCCACCGGGACCTTCCGAGAAGATCTCGTTCCCCAGACTACGCAAAGCAAACATTTCCACACAGCTGTTGGACAACTCACGAACGGTATTGTAAATTTTCACCTTCATGTCGCGGGCGTGAGCACCATCGATGTACGCTTTCATCTCTTTGGTACGCAGGAACGGATAGTTGATGAACGGATTGATAGCATTCGCATGATGGATATTGATGACATTGGCACCTCGCTTTTGTATACCATCCAGGAACTCATAGTTATGATGATAGCGTTCGCGCCATTGTTTATCCGTATCAATCGGACGGAACGGAGTCAACGCCAGGTTGAAATAATAATACAGCCGGTCTCCTTTTTTCACGCTGCGCTTACCGGAATAAGCATTAATACGTGTTCCATCGGCAGCATTATGAATATCGATACCTCCATTTCCGGCATTACACCAGGATACCGGCATGTGCAACGGTTTCTGATGATAGAAATTGGTATTCAGCGGACGTTCGTATTTATTATCATACAGGCGGATCTGGATACCGGCATTGACATCACCCACCCAAACAGCATCCTGGTTTTTCTCTACATCCCATTTCCAGCGAAGATCATTCGGACAGTAACCGCCTTTCTCTCCCAAACCCATCATATAACGTCCGACACCGGATGCTAAATGTGTCCGCAACGCTACATCCTCCACAGAAGCATCTTCACGGGCGACCAATGTCACTTTATATGCTATGTTTCCATCCGATTCCATCTCTCCTTCCAGGTCCATCAGGAAACGGCTGTTTTGGTTAAGGGCTTTCCAGGCGATTGCACCTTGTTTATGTTTGGTGATTTCGAAGTTCAGGTTTTCCCATGCACCGCCATCGGCAGCCAGTTCCATAGGAGCAGCCAATACGCTACGGCCATTCGTACCGATGCCCGTCATAGTCTCTTTGAAATAACTGGTAATATGTTCCGGCAAACCTAAGTCAGAGAGTTTAATCTCGCGTCCCAGGCAGCTGATCGTTTTATCCTTCATCACTAGCGGCGTATAAGGGGCAATCACCTCATCATCAAAACCGATCTGCGAGTTCAGCCAACGCAGACGGGAATGACGCCAAGGTTCATTATCTCCATGATTGGCAATTACATTTTCCGAAACATTCAGAGAGACCTGTACGGTCTTGCTTTCGGCATTGGCAGCAGAGACAGTCACTGTTCCCTGATAAGTACCTGCAGAAAGATGCTCCGGCAACTGGGTTCCAACCCATAATGCCTGCACTTTACCCTTATCCACAGAGCAATTCTTTTCAAAGACGGTACCGGTCACATCCGTCCCTTCCGTATTGAAACAGGTAAATGAGGAGGCTGGTATCTGCTCGCCGGTCGCTTTATTCGTAAGGGCAGAGAAATCGACATGCAGATTCTCTACATTCGAACGTGCCGCCCAAACACCTAACTGAAAGACATAATACTCTCCCTTATCCGCCTGCCCGTTAAAGAAATCATGCCGATCGTCAGCAATCCATTTATAAGGAATATCCGTTGTCATACGGATGGGGAATTTGCGGTCTTCCGTAAAGAGAATATATTTCTCCCCGGGATGTTCTTTTAATAATCGGGCAGTCTCGTTCGATGTAGCGATCACTTCCATCGGATAGAAACTGTTCAACTCATTGATTGCCTGGAACTGTACGACTTTAGCCGCCGGAAGGGCAGGTGCTTTCTTCCCGGACAGTTTATTTTTCTTTACCCAGTCAGCCGAAGCCGTATTCTCGAAAGCCGGATAATTAACGGTCGGATAGTAAGGACTACCGCTCATTACATTCTTCAGATAATAGATATAATATTCTCCCGGAACAGTCTGCGGCTGGAAAACCACCTCTCCCCGCTCCCGGTCGATAGTAAAGCGGCATACATTCGTAATACGTTCACCGGTTGCAGCATCCACAACGATCAGATTTTTTGCTTCCGGGTTCAGATCGCGGCGACGCCAGTCGATCGTTGCCAATACAGCATCGGCCGGTTTATCTACAGAGACAATTACCCGATGGTTTCCCAATGAATCGGCATTCCATATACCTACCCCATAAAGTTCGTCTGTGGGTACAGCCTGTGCCTGCAAACTACTATAGGCAAACAGGCAAAAAAGTGTAAATAGCAATTGTTTCATGTGCACTAGTATTTATCTTTAATATTGCTTTATACGATTGATCAATTCATCCTGCGGACGTCTTTTCGCCAGATCGGCCGGATCAGCCTGCTGGATAAAGACATTCTTCAAACGTATGTTTTCCTCATTAAAAAACACTATTTCCTCGTCAGAGAAACTGCCTTTTAACAGATCAAGGGGAGTATATAAGGAATACCCCAGTTGCTGCAATAGATCTCCGGCTACGGATTCAAAGATAGCAATATCTTCGGAAGATAATTCACGCAGAAACTTTTTTGTATTGTCTTTCAGGATCGGTTTGGTTACATTTGCCCACATTTTGCCTGCAACCGCTGTATTTTCAGACTCGCGGCTCTTATAATAATCCATCACCCTATCAGAATAAGGAAGATGCAGGAAATTGCAAAGCTGCCGCATCACTTTTTCCGGACTGGCAATAAGTGTTTCGTAATTCAGCATAAAGAAATGATCGGCCGCCGTCCTGTCCTTCAAACGGAGAGCAGCTTCCTGATCCTTTTTCCAATTTTCAGCCAGTGCATAAATATGTTTCTCTCCGACAATAGCCTTTTTAAACGAAAGAGCGACATCACGACCGTCCCGGTATAGATAGATATAATAAGGAGAAATCCCGGTAGATTCAATGCCTTCTGCATACAGCATATTTTTCATGCTTTTACATAGCCAGAAAGAAGCTCCGGTCTGACGGGCTGCTGATTCATAAATCACCCGGAACAACTCATACAACGTTTGTTGCCTGCAGGCTGCTACTACTTCATCTGCACGAATCGTAATACCTTCCCAGGGAACCGGATTCACTGTGACTAACTCGCACACATCCTGTGCCAACCGATAAAAATTAGACTGATCCGTCAAATCGCCATATTTGGGAAGCAATGGTAAGAAACGCTGAAGAATATGCGGAGGATGGGGAGCAGCGATCTCCCGGATTCCATCTAGCATGACACGCAACAGATTGGATCCGGATCGCTGGGTTCCAATCATTTGTATACCTTGTATTGTATTCATAGAATTAGAATAAGATAAAGCCCGCCACACCTGCTCCGATGATCAGGTAAACCGGACTGATTGTGTATTTTAGTGAAATAAAAAATGTAACCAGGAAGATAATAACCGAAACAACCGACAGCATAATCGTCTGTCCGATCGTAACGGCTGAAGCAAAGATCATTCCGATAACAGCCGCCCGTACCCCTTTCATGGCTGCTTTTACAACGGATGACTGATTCAGTATTTTTACAAAACGGGATAATAAGACGGTTAATACAGCCGGCGGAGTGAACATCGCCAACGTTGCCAGCAACGCCCCCGTGATACCTGCCACTTTATACCCGATGAAGGTCGCTGTAATAAATATCGGTCCGGGAGTGATCTGCCCTATCGCTATCCCGTCGGCAAACTCAGCCGAGGTCAGCCAGTTCAAGTTATCCACGAACAACTCATGCAAAGCCGGAATAACAACATATCCTCCTCCGAACAAAGTCAGGCTGATACCGGAGAAGGTCGATACAATCTGAATACCTTCTGGAGCACCCGGATATTGTCCTCCCCAAAGTAAGATACAGAGTAATAGCAAAAGAACAATCCCGGAAGTCATCAGCTGCCTGCTACCCGTCCGCTTCTCCCCATCTGATATCAACTCTTGTCCCACAGACTGGCGAAACAAGAAACCGCCGACTATCCCGCTACCGATAATCAACAGAAAAGTAACCGTAAAACCACCGATAAAAATCAGCAACAAAGCCGCCAGCAGGCAAAGAACCCATTGGGCAGGTAATTTGATCGTCTTACGTGTCATCCCGATAGCCACCGTAACGATCAAAGCAGTAATAGCCGGAGTGATTCCGCTGAACACATTCTTTACCGCAGGTATATTTCCGTAGGAGAAATACAACCACGAAAGAAATATAACCAGTAAGAACGAGGGAATAATGATTCCGGCAAAAGTCACAACCGCCCCCGGTATCCCCCTTAAATGGTACCCGACATAGGCAATCGTATTTACGGCTACGGGTCCTGGCAGTACGGAGGTCAGGAAAATCCCATCCAGCAGATCTTCTTCTTTCAGTTTCTTGTCTACTTCCACTAACTGCTTCTGTACGATAGCCACTAGCGACATATAACCGCCAAATGCCGTAGCTCCCAATTTCAGGAATGTAAAGAAGATATAGGATAGCGATGCACGTTCCATATTACTTGATTTCTTTAAAATATTTATCCCAGGTTTCTACCGGAACATACACTGCCCGATAAGGAGCAAAATGCAGGACACTTTCCCAAAGAACCTTTCCTTCCTTATCCGTAACCATCACCGAACCGGTCTTCGAGCTACATTGCAGTAAGTTCCCATTCGGCAAAATAGAGGCATTGCCCATCCGCGAAGTATATTTATCGGCAGGTAATAAAGCATTGATTGTTATTTGGGCCGTACGGTTCTCTTCATCCAACCGGAAAGCCTTACCTCCGGAACGTTGATTATGTAAACCATTATCGAAAAGCATCAGATCGCCATTCTCCATAATATAAGGTGAATGTTGGAAAGAGAAATAAGCCGTTGTATCCATTCTAAAGTCTCCGTCCCTCCCAAAACGCCAGACCAGTTCACCGCTTTTGGCATCCACCTTCCAAATCTGATCTTCAATAGGGGCCGATAATAAATAATTATCGTCTCTATCAAAACAAAGCCCATTGATATGAAAACGATCGTATCGGTATTCTCCGATATACGGATCATTCTCTATATCCCATACATCCCAGGCAGACCATGTCTTTAACACATTCCCCAGTGTATCGATAACCATAATGCCATCGCCCCCTAACGTATCCGTCTCCATTTTACCGTTTACGGATATTGTAGCAATCTTCTTCGGACGGTACAATGTATGTATATGATGGTCTTTATCCATTAATACATCATGATGAATCACCTGATAATCCTTTTCCTTTTCTATCTTATCCAAGTCTAGGCGCCACATCGTTTCGCCCGTCAGAGATACTTCCGCCAGCCCGGTTCCGCCGGCAAACCCAATCGAACCTCGACGCATCGGTTTTTTATGTTCATCGTTGCGTACTTGCTCCGGAGTCATCGTATAATCATCTATTACGTCCTTCACAAACGGACGCAGCATTGCCAGGAATGTACCTCTCGGCGTAATAGAAGCTGCACGTACTCCAATATCATCCACCTGCCAAACCCAACGTACTTCACCCTCATTGTCAATCAATGCCATGTAGCCAGGCAAACGACCAAAACAAATTAATATCATCCCATCCCCCAAAGCCGTTGTGTCATGCGGATGTAGTTCATTAAACCAATGATTGACCAACCAAGAAGACTGCTCACGAGTTTTAAAAGTCAGTTCTTTTGATTTTTGCTTAAAAAGGTTATCGATAACCACTCGATAAGTATATTCGGTATTAGCCTTCAAAAGTAACAAATCCAAATGATGAAGCGTATCCGCCGGAGAAGTTCGGGTCCGATAAGACTTCCCGGTCTTTTTTTCCGTATATTCAATATATACAGGAGCTGGCTTGGCTATTGAAACATCTACCTTATTATACATGGCTGTATTACGAGGTGAAGTCAGAGTTATCGATCTCAATGTATTCTTTTCAATCCATATAAAAATAGCTGACAACAAACAGATGGCAACAACAATTCCTATCAAACGCTTCATATCGATCTTATGTATTAATTAAATGTAAGGGGGGCATGTCAAAAGTCGGAATTAAGGAACACAGCCCCCCCTTGAAGATTATTTATTTCGGCAACCGTGAAGGATTCTCTGCTGCCAAATTCGGATTCAATTGAGCATCATTCAACGGATACGGGAAATACCGCAAACTAGAAGTTACATTTGTCGGCTGAGCGATACCCAGCTTCTTTAAATGCGCATTTACGACTTCCTCATATTTTCCAAAACGAATCAAGTCTGCACGACGCTGGAATTCAAACACAAGTTCATAACCACGTTCTTTAAGAATAGCATCATTCATTGTTTCTTTTGTTGAAGGAGCTGGGAAACGATTATGCTTTCCATATTCCGGAGCACCGGCACGAGCACGAATCTGATTCAAGTAAGGAAGAGCTGCAGCCGGACCATTCAAGTTATTCTCGATTTCCGCCTTACAAAGGATCACATCCGACAAGCGGAAAATACAAATCGTACGCCCATCATAATAAGCATCTGAAATCATGTCGTACGTATATTTCATGGTAGCTACATTTTGCATATACTTGGTCGTATCATTCGGAACAACCGTTACCCCCTCTTCCGGAACCATGTAATGGAAACCGTAATCAGATTGATCATCCCGTTTTGCATCTCCCGTATAATCATAATAAAAGAACTCACGGCGTGGATCTTCTTTGTCATAACTACGCCAAAACGGAAGGGATACGCCATAATATTGCCAACGCCCCGGTACTTCCGGATGATCCGAAGGACCAAAGTGACAGGCAATCTCGGCAGCATTATTTCCCGTTTCATGCAATAAAGCAAAAATCATTTCCTTTCCATATTTGTTGTTTTCCGACCATACATATTTGAAATCACTTTCCAATTCATACTGGCCACTGTTCAACACCATGTCGATATATGTTTTCGCATTCGCATAATCATGATTACGCAAGTAGATCTTTCCCAGCAACGTAGCGGCGGCTCCACTCGTGGCACGAGCCAAATCCTGACCACTCCAGCTAGCAGGTAAAAGGTTGATACATTCTTTCAAATCAGAAATCAATGTCGCTTCAATTTCGGATACCGGAGTCAATGTCGCATCATTCATTGTAAAAGGATTCTTCACCAACGAAGTGATAAAAGGAACTGCTCCCCATGCATCTGTCAAATCACGATAAGCCATTGCACGCAAAAATTTAGCCTGCCCCTTCACCAGATTCTTCTTTTCTTCCGACATATTGACAGCATCCACATTATCTAAAATCGTATTGGCATTCGATACCACATTATACATATCCCTCCAGTTGTTACTGAAATAGCGGTTGCTGGCATCATACGTCATATTACTTAGTTTAGTCGGGTCGCCAGCCGCTGTAGAATAACCTATATCGGTAGCATAATCGGTAATCATAATCATATACCCCCCGTAATATAACCAAGCATCTCCCGGATAAGGATTCATATCCGAATATAAACCCACGACGGCTGCTTCAATATCCGACTCCGTACTATAAGCATTCGTTGTCGTCAAATTACTATATATTTCAGGATCCAGATCGGTACAAGCCGTAACCAACCCCATCGTAACCAGACCTAATAAATATTTCTTACAATTCATTTTCAAATTCTCCTTTCCATTAGAACGTAATATTCAAACCTACCGTATAAGTACGCATAGCAGGATAAGCATTGAAATCCATACCTGCACCAGCATTTGCCGTTTGTTGGCTTCCACCTGACTGGGCAGCCTCGTTAGCTTTTGTATCCACTTCCGGATCCCAACCGGAATAACCTGTGATTGTAAACAAGTTCTCGGCTGAGAAATAAACCCGGCAAGAACTTACTATCTTTTTAAACGGAATCGTATAACCCAATGTCAAATTCTTCAAACGAAGGAATGAAGCATCTTCGATAAAATGGTCGTTCACATATCCGCCATACTGCGAATAGTAGAAACCGTTACGCGGGATATCTGTATTCTTGTTTGAAGGTGTCCAACGATTCAATGCGTCTGTAGTACGTTTCCACTCCAAATTCATACGTGTCATG
Organism: Parabacteroides sp. merdae-related_45_40; assembly: GCF_001915675.1. Lineage (NCBI taxonomy): Bacteria > Pseudomonadati > Bacteroidota > Bacteroidia > Bacteroidales > Tannerellaceae > Parabacteroides > Parabacteroides sp. merdae-related_45_40. Next base: position 56,229 of record NZ_MNQY01000122.1, read on the forward strand.
TTTAACAGATCATTGCCAATAGATCCCTGGAAGAAAATTGACAAGTCAAATCCTTTCCAGGCAAAGTTATTGGTCAAACCAAAAATCAAATCAGGATTGGCATTGCCTATAATTGTACGGTCATCTGCATCGATTTTACCATCATTATTCACATCCTCGAATTTCGGATCACCTGGTTTTGAATTCGGTTGAGCAGCATACGATTCACCTTCTTGCAATACACCTATATACTTCCATCCATACAAAGAGCCCAGAGGCTCTCCTTCACGTACGATAGCATAATCATTTTCCGATACAGTTCCCATCGGTTTTGAAGAAGTGATACGTATGTCACCACTACTTCCTAAGTCTAATACCTTATTCCGGTTGAGTGCTAAATTAAACTTTGTGTCCCAAACGAAATCACCAGTCAAATTATGAGAAGTAATATCCAATTCAAAACCGCGATTCGATATCTCACCAACATTCTGCTGACCGGAAGTAAAACCGGTATAATAAGGTAAGGAAACTTTCAGTAACAAATCTTTTGTTTTTTTCCAGTAACCATCTAAAGTAACAGACAAACGATTGTTAAAAAAGCCCATATCGAAACCGACATTATACTGAGTTGTCGTTTCCCACTTCAAACTGGCATTTTCAGGACTGCTTTGGTTAAGATGCGTACCCGGCATATTGTTTGAACCATCTAAAGTGACATGATTGGTAGAAACCAACGCATACGATGCATAATCGCCAATACGTTCGTTCCCAGTAACACCATAGCCGGCACGTACTTTCAAGTTGCTGAAAACACCCCAATTCTTCACAAAATCTTCTTCGCTGGCACGCCATGCCAAAGATCCTGAAGGAAATGTTCCCCAATGATTGTTAGCTCCAAACCGAGAAGAACCATCTCGACGAACTGTTACCGTTGCCAAATACTTATCATTGAACGTATAATTTACACGACCAAAGAATGAGGCCAACAAATTCTCTGTCTTAGAAGAAGAGACTCCTTTAATCGAAGCTGCCCCCAAATTGTTCCATTCAAACAAGTCGGTAGAGAAACCTTTTCCGTTTGCCGAACGAGACTCCGCATTGTACTTCTCATACGAATACCCCAACATTACATTCAAGTCGTGTATATTGTTGAAAGTTTTCATATAATTTAAAATACCTTCAAACACCTGTCGAGTTGACCTGAAATCATACGTAGAAGCAATACCCCCTTCTATTTCTCCTGCATAAGTAGTAGATTTCGGCAAATAAGAACCTTTGAAATTATGCAACAATTCGACACCGGCTGTAGCCTTAGCCGTAAATCCATCAAATGGATTGACTTCAAGGAAAACTGTTCCGTTGAACTTGTCATTTACCATTTCTTTTTTACGTTCTAGCAAATTGGCCAATGGATTATCCCCACGACCACCTGGAACACGTCCATACGTACCATCTTCATTATAAGGTTTTACCGTAGGATCATACTCCATCACGCTCAACATGACGTTCTCACCCAAAATATTTCCGCTATAGGTTTGAGCATTCGAACGTTCGCGGTGGGCATACATCGTAGCACCGGCTTTAATGAAATCGTTAATGGTTTGATCTACATTCACACGTCCTGAAATACGGTTAAAATCCGTATTCTTCAAAACACCCTCTTGCTTATAATATCCTAAACTGGTCAATACCTTTGTCTTTTCAGAACCTCCACGGAACTGGATATTATGATCTTGTACCAAAGCTAGGCGTGTACAAACATCCAACCAATCGGTATCTACGGTAGACTGTAATTGAGAGGGCGTATAAACTCCGTTAGGGTTGCCTTCTTGGCCATCAATTTCCTGATACAATGCATTTTGCAAGTTCATATAATCCTTTGCATTGAGAAACTCAAACGGATTATCCACCTTCTGAGTTCCCAAGTAACCACTGTAAGAAATCTTGTTTTCGCCTGCTTTTCCTCGTTTCGTCGTAATCAATACGACCCCATTCGCACCACGTGCTCCATAAATAGCCGTGGCCGACGCATCCTTTAAGATTTGCATGGATTCAATATCATTCGGATTCAGATTCAAGCCTTCAGAAGAAGGGAAACCATCCACCACATAAAGCGGTTCGTTAGTAGACGAGATTGAGTTATTGCCACGGACACGTACCGCAATAGTACCACCCGGTGCTTTTGAACTTTGCGATACCTGCACACCGGCCGTTTTACCTTGCAATGCCTGGGCTGCGTTACTCACCGTACCACCCAGCACCATGTCATCTGCCGATACAGTCGAAACAGCACCGGTCAGGTCTTTCTTCTTTACATAACCATAACCAATGGCAACCACCTCATTCAGACCGATTGCCTCTTCTACTAAACTGACATTCAACACAGACTGGCTACCTACTTTAATTTCTTTCGTAGTATAACCAATAAAAGAAATAACCAAAGTTGCATTGTTAGGTACATCCAAGGTATACTTACCGTTCATATCGGTAACTGTACCATTTGTGGTTTCTTTCTGCACGACATTAGCACCAGGTATAGGTTCTCCGGCACTATCCGTTACAACCCCCGACACCCTTTTAGCCTGTTGAGTGATCATAACACTTTCATTCTTTGCTTTCGTTGCATCCACTCCACCTGGAATAGCATACGAAGAAACGAGGGAAGATAAACATAATCCAGCTATAAGACCGGACCTTGAAAACACCTTCCGCGTCTGAGAATCCACTGCTCTTGCAGCAAGATTGTCTTTCAGTAAAGCGTTGTTCATAAATTTGAATTATTAGATTTATATCTGCATTACAATAACATCACTCTTTAGAATAACTTGTCGGAATACCAACAATCAACCATAGTCCTATGGGAACTATGGCATTTTGTAAAATATGACCTGTGATAAATTTAAAACTTTTGCAATCGACATAGCGATAATCAGGCTTATAGCCTGATTATCGCTGATAGTATTATCCAATAATCGCTAAGAATTTTACAATTCAACTGTTAAAAATAAGATCAATGTGATTTTTCTCGTAAAAACGTGTAACGAAATAAAAAAAATCATATCTTTGACCCAGACATGAAATATCCATAAAGACATAGTTCCCATAGAACTATGATTCTTGACTTTAACTTTGCTCGTTAAAAACAATACCACTTTCTAATATTATATATTCTCTCAGACATTTTAATTCTAATCTGCACATAACATAATTCTATATCACTCAAATAAGCAAGGGCATAGACAATGAACATAATACCTCTTTTAAATTATCCCACATGAAAAATAAGATTGGAAGAGAAATGCCTATTGTATATTCAGTGTGCATATTACAAAATAAATTGTTTTTGCCTTTTCATGCATACATTCCCTATTGACCATTTCGGAATTCAGTATCCAGAATAGAATTTGAGAGAGATAGTCAGGAAACTCAATTCCCAAATTGATAAAATTTACAAATCAATAGTTTAAATAACGGAACAGTTCACAATCCATACATATTTTATTATGTAACATTGTCCGGTACGCATTAAGGAGTCCGCTGTCCGGTCTGCGGTCAGTTTAGTAATCATGTGAAGGGCCATTATCTATGTTCCCTGCAAGGGCTTGAAATAGCGGGGCATCCGCTTACGCTTATGGTCAATGTGCGTAAGTTCCGCTGCAGAAATATCGCGTGTCAAAGAAAAGTCTTCAGCGAACCCCTCTCCCCCGCTGGCTTCTTCGCACGCGCGAAATACCCGGAAAGTGGAGGAACGCATCCGGAGCATATCCTTGAAGACCACTTCCCGTATCGCCGGTAATCTGCTG
>NZ_MNQY01000123.1:0-39507 GCF_001915675.1 Parabacteroides sp. merdae-related_45_40
ATATGCCTTGTATAACAACAAGCCTGACAACAAAGCACAGAACTTTTGTGATATGTTCCTGAAAGGTAACGGTGATAACGGAGAATATATCTTCCAGAAGCAATATAACGTTGCAGGAGGCAAAGGTCACGACTGGGACAAACGTAACGCACCGTTCTCTTATCGTGCCGGTGGTTGGGGATGCGGTATCGCCCCGACACTTGAATTGGTGGAAGCATATGAATATGTAGACGGTTCCAAAGGAACTCTGAAGTTGGAAGAAAACGGCAAACCTCTTCGTTTCGATGATCCATACGAAGTATTTGCCAATAAAGACCCACGCTTGTTCGCATCCGTATATCTGCCCGGCTCTCCTTGCCAAAGCACAAAGATCGAATGGAAAAGAGGTGTCATCGAAAACGATAATAAGAGACATGTAGCAACCAGCCAGCCGGATGGTGGTAATACGGTTGAAATCAACGGAGTCACCTATAGTACATCTGGAAAAGATGGTGGATCCGATGCCGGAGATGCCTCCAAAACAGGCTTCTATCAGAAGAAATTCTGGGACGAAACATTGACCGATATGAATATGGGTAAGTCAGAAACTCCGTGGCCGGTTTTCCGTTTAGGAGAAATTTATCTAAATTTGGCGGAAGCTGCAATGGAGTTGAACAAATCATCCGAAGCTTTGGATGCAGTTAACAAGATCCGCGAACGTGCCGGAATTGCCTTATTGTCAAACATCAATATGGAAAAGATCCGCCACGAACGCAGAGTGGAACTGGCATTCGAAGGCCATCGCTTCTGGGACATGAAGCGTTGGAGAATTGCTCACTTGGATGTGACACAAGGCGGGCTGAATGGATTCAGAGGAACGGCTTTGTATCCTTGGTATGATATTCGTGATGGTAAATATGTATTTGAAAGAGGACGTAACACCCCTAAACAATTACGAATCTTCTTGGAAAAAAATTATTATACAAAAATCAACCAAGACGATATGAATTCAAATCCGAATCTCATTCAGAACCCGGGCTATACCAATTAATCATATAATTTAGAAATTTGATATGAAAAAGATAAGTTTATTACTGATGGCCGTTTGCTCATTATGCTTCACAAGTTGTTTGAGCGATATGGATAATTATGAATCCCCCAACGGAGGCATCAAAGGACAAATCTTAGATGCGGAAACGAATGAACCGATACCACTGCCTGTCCAAGGATCTACCGGTGTTATTATTAATATGTTCGAACAGAACACAGATGCAACACAATCGGTCGATTTCTATGCAAAGATGGATGGTTCATACGAAAATGCAAAGTTGTTCAACTGTGATTATAAAATTGTTGTAAACGGTCCGTTTGTTTCTCCTTGCGAAGAATTTGTAACCGTAAAAGGACAGACAACATTGGATCTGAAAGCAACTCCGTATGCAAGAATCAACGCTTCGGCCCAGGTTACGGGTAAAAAAATCACGATTACATACAAGGTGAATCCGACAAACAGCAATTTCAAGGTATCCGAAGTGTACGGCTACTGGAATTTTGCTCCGGGTGTTGATAATGGAAATGCCAACCAAGCAGGAAAGCAGACCGTTAAGGAGCAGGAAGGGACGATCGTTTTCGATCTGGAAAACGATAAAACCTATCAGGACAATCTGTACAAAATACAAGCAAATGGCAACAAAATATATGTACGTGTCGGTGCTAAAACAGAAGGCGCAGTCAACTACAGTACCATTATAGAAACGATTGTACAATAAATAACCTTTGGCACAGATATCCTTTTTGTTTGGATCTCTGTGCCTTTTTTATTCTTTAGAGCATGAAAAAAAGTATCTTACTCATCAGTCTGGCAGTTCTACCCCTATTCGGGTATAGCCAAAATGTATTACCGGACTGGGCTTTAGGCGGCTTTGTCAGACCGGAAAAAGCCAATCCGATCATTACCCCCAATCCTTCCAATCAATTCGACTGTCCCATGCAGGACAAAAAAATAGGATGGGAAGAGAGCGATGTGTTTAATCCCGCAGCAACCGTAAAAGACGGTAAAATATATGTCCTTTACCGGGCTGAGGACAATTCTGCAACAGGAATCGGCAAACGTACTTCGCGTATCGGATTAGCAGAATCCGAAGACGGTATCCACATGAAACGCCGGAAGACCCCCGTCATGTACCCGGACAAAGATAATATGAAGGAATACGAATGGGAAGGCGGTTGCGAAGACCCACGTGTGACAATGACGGAAGACGGTCTGTATGTCATGGCCTACACTTCCTGGAACCGGAAAGTGGCACGCCTCTGCATTGCCACCTCACACGACTTGGTCAAATGGGAAAAACATGGACCTGCTTTTGCTAAAGCCTACAACGGACGTTTCAAAGACATTTTCTGCAAATCCGGTTCTATGGTGACAACGATCAAAGACGGGAAACAAGTGCTGACGAAAATCGATGGAAAATACTTCATGTATTGGGGGGAACATGCGGTCTACGCAGCAACCTCCGACGATTTGGTCAACTGGACACCGATATTGGACGAAAAAAATGAACTGGCGACTGTCATCAAACCCCGTCCCCAATATTTCGACAGCGCCTTGACAGAGTGTGGTCCTCCCGCTATCCTGACAGACAAAGGTATCGTCTTGCTTTATAACGGCAAGAACCAGACAAACGACAGCAAGCGCGACAAGCGTTTCACAGCCGGAGCTTACTGTGCCGGACAGATTCTGACCGATCCGAAGGAACCGATGAAGGTTCTGCAACGTCTGGACGTTCCTTTCTTCCGTCCGATGGCTTCATTCGAAAAGAGCGGACAGTATGTCGACGGAACCGTCTTTATCGAAGGTTTGGTCTTTTTCAAAAACAAATGGTATCTCTATTACGGATGTGCAGATTCTCAGGTCAGCGTAGCTATTTACGATCCGGCCAAGAAAACTCCTGGCGATCAGATCCCGAATTAAAAGAATAATTTATGAAAAACATTTTTACAGGAATATTTTTACTTGTGTCTGCCTGCTTCATGCAAGCTCAGACACCCAATTATTACCGAAACCCGGATAAAATATATCTGGATTCGAAAGAAGGACATAACGGAAGTTTTACCTGGCAGATGCATAAGGCCGACGAGACGAAAGATCCGGCTGAAAAAATCTCACAACCAGGCTATCAGACCGGAAAATGGATGTCGGCAATCGTTCCGGGTACGGTCCTGAATTCCCTTGTCCACAACAAGATGTATCCGGAGCCTTATTATGGCATGAACAACAAGTTAGACCGGAATATCATCCCAGATCTTGCCAAAACAGGACGCGAGTTCTACACCTATTGGTTCCGCACGGAATTTGACGTACCGGAAAACTATAAAGACAAAATCGTCTGGCTTCAGGTAGACGGTATCAATTATCGTGCCGAAATATGGGTAAACGGTTATCTGCTTGGCAATATGTCCGGCATGTTCAAACCGGAGTATATCAATATCACCGACTTCGCCCGTATCGGTCAGAAGAATGCCTTGGCAATCAAGGTTTATCCGGTCGATATGCCGGGAACCATCAAACCGAAGCAGTGGGGAGCTGCCGGCGAGTTTCACAATGGTGGAGACGGTAACATCGGACTGAACACAACCATGCTGATGAGTGTCGGTTGGGATTTCACCTTCAACGACGGCATCCGCGACCGTAATACCGGCATCTGGAAAAACATCAGTCTCTATGCCACAGATAAAGCAGTTATCCGCCATCCGTTCATCAAATCCGAACTTTCAAAACCCAACTACGACCTGGCAAAAGAAACTGTCAGCGTAGAAGTGACAAACCCGACACAGCGTGGCATAAAATGCACGGTCAAAGGAGAAATCATCGGCGAAAACATCACGTTCAGCAAAGACCTGAACCTATTCAGAGGAGAAACAAAGGAAATTTGTTTTACTCCGGAAGAATTCCCACAACTGACAATCAAGAACCCACGTCTGTGGTGGCCGATCTTCAAAGGGAATCCGGAACTGTACGAACTGAAACTGACCGTAAGCATAGACGGTAAAGTGTCCGATGAGACAAAAACCCGTTTCGGTATCCGGGAAATCACATCCGACCAGAATACACCGGACAAATCCCGCCAATTCTATGTGAACGGCAAGAAACTTTTCATCCGGGGAACCAACTGGATTCCGGAAGGGATGCTCCGTACCTCCGACGAACGTACTTATGCAGAATTGCGCTATACAAAACAATCCGGTATCAACCTGATCCGCATGTGGGGCGGCGGCATTGCCGAATCGGACTATTTCTTCCAGCTATGCGACGAAATGGGACTCCTTGTCTGGCAGGAATTCTGGATGACCGGAGACACCAAACATCCGCAGGATAAAGATCTATACCTGAGCAACGTCGAGGCAACCGTAAAACGCCTGCGCAACCATCCTTCACTGGCCTACTATGTTTCGTCTAATGAAAGCACGGAAATGCCAGGAGCAAAAGACCTGATCATGAAACTGGACGGGACACGCGGTTACCAGATGCAGTCGGAATGTGACGGCGTGCACGACGGCAGCCCTTACAAACAGGTAAACCCGATGCAGCATTACGAGAATACGGCATCCGAACGCGGTAGCCGTGTCGATGGCTTCAACCCGGAATATGGTTCGCCCACTATCCCGACAGTCGAAACACTCCGCGAAGTAATGGACGAGAAAGACCTCTGGCCGATCAATAAGGAGGTATGGGATTATCATGATGGCGGAGGATTCCATCTGATGTCGACCATGTACACGGACCTTACCAACCATTATGGCCCTTCCTCTTCCATCGAAGAGTTTGCCACCAAAGGTCAGGCGGTCGGTGCGATGAACTCAAAATCGATCTGGGAAGTCTGGAACTATAACAAATTCGGTTATGGAGACCGCTACGCATCAGGGTTATTGTTCTGGTATCACAACTGCCCGGTCAGTCAGGTTTGCGCCCGTATGTGGGACTACTCTTTGGAACCGACCGCCTCTTTATATCATACTCAGAACGCATTGGAACCGCTTCACGCACAGTTTGATTACTTGAAAAATACGGTTTCTGTTTATAATGACTACTACCAGTCATTCAAGGACTATAAAGTAACTGCCGAAGTGTACGACCTGAACAGCAAAAAGGTATGGGGCAAAAGCCAGAAGATCGATATCCCGGAAGACGGTGTCGTAAACGATATCTTCACAATCGATTTTCCCCAAAACATCACGCAGGTCCATTTCATAAAACTACGCCTGTTCGACACGAAAGGGAAAGAAGTCGCCAATACATTCTACTGGCGTTCCAACGACAAGTATGAAGGACGCAAGACCTTAACAGGCCCGACCTCATCCGGCTTCGAAGATCTGTCGAAATTGAAACAGGTGCAACTGAAGACTCGCTACCAAACTTATCAAGAAGGTGATCGGCATTTCATTAAAGCTGAAATAAAGAACCCTTCTTCAACCGTAGCATTCTTCACCCAGCTTCAATTGCTTGGTCAGGACAAAAAGCCGGTGCGCCCCAGTTTCTACACAGACAACTTCTTCTCGCTCTTACCGGGAGAAAGTAAAACCGTCATCATAGAAACAGCCGCAAGCGATATGCCATCCGAACCGACATTCGTTGTGAAAGGTTGGAATATCAAACCGAGTAGTTTCAAATTGTAATTCCATAACGGTAAATGCAGTATATGGTAGTATTTCTTGCCGATATCAGCAAGAAATACTACCTTTGTAGATATAATGTCACTATCAAACTTGCCGATAGATGGAAAACCAACACGATCGGAGTGACGGATGAAGCGATTAATGTAGACGACATCATCGAAACCACCAATCATTTCCGTGCCGTAGACTACATTATCCAAGAGAACGACGGCAAACTTACCGAAACGTACATCAAACAACTCCACTTTATTTTGAAATCCGGTACATCTGAAGAACGAAAAGAAATGTTCTACTACAACGGCTTACGGCACTGGCCGCACATCAAAGGATATCTGGCCGATACCTGCCTGACGGCACAGGATCATTTCAAGGTTTTGCTGGAGAAATTTCATATCAAATACGACCATAACTAAATTTGTTTCCGTACTTTTGCCGAAAATTTACAACTATGCCGACATTTTTCGTTGTCCTCATCAGTATTTATCTTGCGGGAAACATCTATATATTCAGGAGAGGGGCACAGGCTTTGGTAGCTCAGCCTTTCGGTGTTAAAGTTTTATTAGCCGTACTATTCTGGTGCGGTGCCTTGGCGTTTATCGGTAGTTTTTTAGCACGAAACACCAAATTGCCGGTTGTTTTGGCTCATACAGCCCACGAGATAGGGACCGGCTGGTTAGTTTTCACGCTTTATATGGTACTATGCCTAATCATATTCGATTTATTCCGACTTTTCAACTTTCCATGCAAATATGGTTTCTATATATCCTTATTTCTGACACTTAGCCTATTAAGCTATGGATACTATAACTACCAACATCCGAAAACAGAAGTTTTCAACATAGTTATCAACAAGCAGACGGTTCATAATGAACAGCCGTTGAAAGTCGTTTCCGTCAGCGACGTTCATTTAGGGTACGGGACAGACAAGAAAGAACTCAAACAATATGTCGAGATGATCAACGCGCAGAAACCGGATCTGATCCTGATAGGCGGCGACTTGATCGACAACAGCGTAGTTCCCCTTTATGAAGAAAAGATGATGGAGGAACTGGCTGAATTGAAAGCACCTTTGGGAATCTATATGGTTCCTGGAAATCATGAATACATCAGCGGCATACGGAAGAGTATGCAATTCATAAATGAAACGCCGATCCGCCTATTGAGAGACGATGTCGTAACATTGCCTGGCGGTATACAAATAATCGGACGGGACGATCGCAGCAATAAATCCCGGCTATCCCTGCAAGAACTGGTGAAAAACATTGATCCGGCAAAACCTGTTATCCTTTTGGATCATCAACCGTACAACTTGTCGGATACGGAAAATGCGGGCATCGACCTTCAGTTCAGCGGACATACGCATCGTGGACAGGTATGGCCGGTCAGCCTCATTACCGACCATCTGTTCGATCAAAGTTATGGTTACCGTAAGTGGGGAAACAGCCACATATACGTTTCCTCCGGACTATCGCTTTGGGGACCGCCTTTCAGGATAGGTACCGACAGCGAGCTTGTCGTATTCAACATTACCTGTAAATAGTTTGCAGACATGAAAGTTTTCATTCAATCGATAGTAGCACAGATATTACTAAATCCTTATATCTTCTGGCGAGGGTATCAGGCAATTCCCCCCAAAAAGAGTTGGAGGATTCCTTATATCTTGTTTTTTATCCTTGAATTATCAATCTTCTTTTTCGGATTTACGTTCCGCAATGTATTGCCGGACTCTGTCATGATTGCCATCCAATATATCTGTAACACCTGGTATATCGCATCTATTTATATCACGCTATCCCTATTGGGTCTGGAAGTGCTCCGGCTTAGCAACCGTTTCTTCCATTGGTTTCCCGGCTGGATTACGAGCCACTGGAAACAAACGAAACTGGTCCTGTTCTTTTTAGTCATGGCAATCGTTACCGGCCTGATGTTTCATGCTTACCATGTCGTCGCCTATCCGGTTGTCAAAGATGTATATGTCACCCTACCCAAAGGAAGTAGCGACCGTGACAGCATGACGATTGTCATGATGAGCGACCTCCATATCGGAGAAATGATCGGTAAGAAACTGGTACAACGATACGTGAAGATGAGCAACGCACAACATCCCGACCTGGTCGTCCTAGTAGGCGATATCATGGATTATGAATCACGCTTTGCCGAAAAAGCACATATCGAAGAGGATTTGAAACAACTGAAAGCCCCATTAGGCGTGTATGTGGTTTATGGCAACCATGAGTATCGCGCCAACCGCATAGCCAAATACCGTTGGCTGAAGAAAACAGGGGCGACGCTTCTGATCGATTCCGTTGCACGTCCGGACTCTTCATTCTATCTGATCGGACGGGACGACCATATCAACAAGAAAAGAAAGCCGTTACATGTACTTATGGCAGGCATAGACACAACCAAACCGATCATCGTATTGGATCATCAACCCTGGTCGTTCGCCGAAATGACAATGAACGGTGTGGATCTCGGACTCCACGGACACACCCATAACGGACAGCTATGGCCTTACCCCCTCGTAATGAAATTGATCTATGAATGTCCGTATGGCTACCATAAGAAAGGGCCGGTCCAGTTCTATGTATCTTCCGGCATCGGGATAGCCGGACCTCCCTACCGGGTCGGTACTGTATCAGAAATGATCGTGCTGCACATCCGGTTTGCCAATTAAGCAGGATGAAACATTGCCTCCATCATGGCGATATCCATCTTCACTTCCCCCTGCAACAGATATTGAGTTTGCTTTTGGACTACATTTTTATAGATTGCCAACGCTTTCTCCCGATCTCGCTCCTTATAAAGTGCCCAAGCACAGAGAAAACGCTGTTTTGAAGACATCAAAACACGGTATTGCCGGACGTAAAGTTCTATTTCTTACGTGTACAACGTATCTGCCCATCGGTTATGCCCAGTCACCAGATCCAAATAGATGAGTTCGCAAACCACCTCTTTCGCCAAAAGCCCGATCATCTCCCCCTTGTGTCTTGCAATCTCTTCCAATGCAACATAGGCCTCTTCCATTTGCCCTAAATCCAGCAGTCGCCCTACTTGCAGCAAACGGATATTCAGTTGCATCGGTTCCCCGTAATCAATGTCATCCACCCAAGCAAACCACTCTTCCGGCATATCCTTTATCCGGATACCTTCTTGTATACAGGCATTGACGCGCAGCTGGACTATCATCGCCTTTTTACTCTTCGGGTACTTCCTCATCAAACGTACATTGGCTGCATCATTAGTAATTCCCCGCTTGAACGGGATGCCATTGAGCAATCCCAACGACACACCGGCAAAACACATCATAACCAGGAATTGTGCCAGCAGAGGAGAAGGATCTTCCACCACATACCAAACCACAAAAGCCAAAAGCGCTACCGACATATTGACAATAACGCCACCCCAATGGTAAAGCACAACAGGGATCTCTTCCAAAGGCTTGTCAGGCGGGAGCATCAGGCATTGTCCACCTGTCCCCGCGATGCCGAAACGCTTCAAACGAAATTTTCCCTCTTGGCGAATCAGCGTCCAATTGAAAATACGGAAAGAGACAAAACGATAGCCGGAGAGCAGCCCGAAAAGCAAGTGGCCTCCTTCATGCAAAACAATTTGCAAAATAAAAGCGACCAACGTACAAACGATGCTCCCGGCAAATATCCCCACCACCTCAAGCGCCTCTATCTTGGCCAGCTTCTGCACCAGTTCATTCCATGTCATATCCGTAAACGACACGATACCGGCACACACCAAAACAATGCCGATCAAACATCCGATGCCAAAAAACACAAGCAACTTCAAAGCACTCTTCATGGCAGGTCTCTTACCTCGATTATAATGTAGCCGTTTTCTCTACCTTTCCCGGCGCTTCCAATGTCTGCTGGTATAATGCTGGATCACCCAACACTTCCAGCGCCTTATCCAAAACATCATCTTCCTTCAAGCTGTTTATCAACTCGCCTTTCTGGAAATAATAACGTTTCATAATCTCGGAAGTCAACAGTTTCTTAATCTGATCCTTGTTGCGGTCGAAATCCCGATCCAAGTCCGGAGTCAGTTTAGCTTCCAAAGAGTTGAAGAGGGTAGAATCATTATCCATGTAACCTTCAAACTTAGCCACTTCTTTCAAGTTCTTCAACAGCTTTTCACTCTGCCGGTCATAGGTGAAGTTCTTTTCTTTAGCATATTGCTTGAAAGCCTCAAAATCTTCATCCGTCACCTCGAAGTCTTCGGGCGGAGCGATTTTCTTATGTTTTTGGGACCATTCGGCGACAAAGTCCGTCAAGAGAAAGTCTGTCACCAAATAGAACATCATAGTCGGTGTTTCCGGTTCTTCTATTTTAAAGTCAGGGGTAATACCGCCTCCATCCCGAACGGGACGTCCTTTGGAAGTATAGAATACAGACGTCAGGCTATCTGGAATAGCCCCGACGCTACCATCTGCTTTCCGGTGCGAATAGTCCATCTGCTGGATACAACGGCCGCTAGGGATATAATATTTGCTCATCGTCACTTTCACACTTCCATTATAAGGAAGTTCACGGGGAGACTGCACAAGTCCCTTTCCGAAAGAACGCTGTCCGATCAACACAGCACGGTCCATATCCTGTAAAGAGCCCGAAACGATCTCGGCAGCAGAAGCAGAGGCTCCATTAATAAGGACAGCCATCGGCATCACCGTGTCGAGAGGTTCGCCCGGTGTCCGGTAAGTGCGGTCCCACTGGCTGATCTTCCCTTTTGTCGAAACCACTTCTTTCCCCTTCGGGACGAACATACCGACTATTTGCGTAGCGCTTTCCAACAAACCGCCGCCATTGTTACGCAAGTCCAGAATCAGTGATTTTATATGATGGTTCTTTTTCAAGTCTTCAAACGCATTTTTTACTTCCTGCGCACTCTTATCAGTAAAACCCTTCAAATAGATATAGCCTACGCTATCACCACGCACACCATAATAAGTAACCTGATTTTCCAAAATCTGCCTGCGCACCAGTTCCACTTCACGCGGTTTCTTGTCATACGGACTCTGTATCTTCAATACCATTTTCGTATTGGGGACACCTTTCAACAGGGCACTCACCTCATCCGAAGATTTGTCGGTCACATCCACCGTATCGATAGCCAGAATGCGGTCGCCCGCTTTCAATCCTGCCAAAGCAGCCGGCATCCCTTCAAACGGCTCGATAATATAGACACCGCCTTCTTTCCGTTCACGGATATAAGAACCGATACCGCCATATTCGCCGGTCGTCATGAATTTCAGTTTATCCATTTCCTGCTCCGGGTAGTATTCGGTATAAGGGTCCAAGCCGCCTAACATGGCATCGATACCCCGACGCACCGTTTTCTCGACGTCGACCGAATCCACATAAAACATTTCCACCTCTTTTACCAGAGCGTTAAAGATATCCAGGTTCTTACTGACCTCGAAACGATTGTCTTTCTGTGCCTGTCCGGGAATCACGCCTCCTAACAGAAGCAGCAAACTAAAAAGAACTATTATTTTCTCTCGTTGTTTATACATAGAATATTTAGTTAATTAACGACGTAAATGTATATAATAAACGCTTGTCAGGACAATATACTATTTACTTTTAACTTTATTTGTTCCCATTTATCATCCGGTATCTGCGCCCCGATGACATCAATTATGTAACCGGCCAAAAGCGATCCGATACGTGCCGACTGCTCCAAAGTCGCGCCGACCGACTGCCCGTAAAGGAATCCGGCGGCAAAGTGGTCGCCGGCTCCCGTCGTGTCGACCGGTTTGCCTCCTTCCGCCGGAACAGCGATAACCTGTCCCTTGCTTCCCACCAGAGCGCCTTCTTTTCCTAAAGTGACTAAAGAAATCTCTACTTGTTCTGAAAGGACCTTGACCGCTTCGTGTGCTTTCAGCCCGGTAAAGGCTTCCGCTTCGCTTTCGTTGGAGAAAAGGATATCGACATATTCAGGGATAATATCGTCTAATAGCCCCCGGAAAGCATTCACGATATTGAAGTTCGATAGATCGAGGGCAACCTTCAATCCTAACTTTTTCGCTTTCAGCATAGTAGTGCGCACCAGTTCTTCGTTCACCAACAGATAGCCTTCGATATAAATACATTGGTAAGCGGAAAGCATCTCTTCCGTTATCTCATCCGGCGTGATCGTCGGGGCCGGTCCGAGGAAGGTTCCCATCGTACGCTCGCCATCGGGAGAAATCAGAACCGTGCAGCTACCGGAAATACCGTCTGTCTTGGCAAAATAGGGAGAGACATTCGCTTTTTTCAAAGCCTCTTCATAATACTCACCTACGGAATCGGATCCGATCTTACCTATAAATCCTGCTTTTGCTCCCAAAATAGCCATCGCACGCATGGTATTGCATACTGAACCTCCCGGTGCCTGACTGCGTTCAAGGCCTTCCTGCGATTTACGGATTTTAATCATCTGCTCCTGGTTGATCATATCCATTGCGCCTTTCTGTATGCCTACTTCCGCCAGTACATCATCGTTCTCAAGCTTCAGCAGAACGTCTACCAAAGCGTTTCCTAATCCAATCGTATTCATTTTTTCTATTTTTTTTCGCAAAGATATTGCATATTTCAAAAAGAACCTCTACTTTTGCAGTGCAAATTCAGAAAGGGATTAATAAGTCCCGAACTGAAAGAAATAAATTCTTCCTTAGCTCAGTTGGTTAGAGCATCTGACTGTTAATCAGAGGGTCCTTGGTTCAAGTCCAAGAGGAAGAGCAAAAGACATCGGGAAAGACTGAAAAAGACATATTCTTCCTTAGCTCAGTTGGTTAGAGCATCTGACTGTTAATCAGAGGGTCCTTGGTTCAAGTCCAAGAGGAAGAGCGAAAGAGAGAGATACTTCACAAGAGTATCTCTTTTTTTATGCATGATTGGGACAATAACCTGATCGAATAATTGCCTGGCAGGTTATAGTCTTTTTACGTGTAATTATATTACCTTTGCATTATGGGAAAGAATAAATTAGCAAAGTTTGACGACATGGCGAGCTATCCCCATGTGTTCCAATATCCGTTTGCAACCCTTCAAGAGAAAGGATTTGAGCTAAAGGGGCACTGGCACGAACAGTTCTTTAAGAACGACAATCCGATCGTGCTTGAATTAGGCTGCGGAAAAGGAGAATATACGGTAGGTTTGGGAAAGTTATTTCCCAACAAAAATTTTATAGGAGTCGATATCAAGGGAGCCCGTATGTGGACAGGGGCGAAAGAATCGCTTGAGGCAGGTATGACGAACGTTGCCTTCCTCAGGACCAGTATCGAACTGATCGCCCATTTCTTTGCTGCCGGAGAGGTGGCCGAGATCTGGCTCACCTTCCCTGACCCGCAGATGAAGAAAGCGAACAAACGCCTTACCTCCACTCGCTTCATGAAGATGTACCGCGAGATACTGGCGGGAGACGGCATCATACATCTGAAAACAGACAGCAACTTCATGTACACCTACACCTGCGAGATGGTAAAAGCAAATCGCTATCCCGTACTGTTCAGCAACGACGATTTGTATCATTCGGGGCTGACAGACAACATTCTTTCTATCAAGACCTATTATGAACAGCAGTGGTTGGACCGCGGGTTAACCATCAAATACATCAAGTTTGTCTGTGAAGAACGGGATGAACTGGTAGAACCGGAAGTGGAAATCGAATACGATCCGTATCGCAGTTTCAACCGGAGCAAACGGAGTGCGTTGGCTTCCGGCAAATAATTCATAAATCATAAATTATAAATCATACAACATGACACTCTATCCAAAGCTAATCATGGACGCACTGGCAAAGGTGCGTTACCCCGGCACAGGAAAAGACCTTGTGACAATGGGTATGGTAGAAGATAATATCCGGATCGACGGTAACAAAGTAAGCTTCTCGCTCCTTTTCGAAAAACCGAACGATCCGTTTATCAAATCGGTGGTAAAAGCTGCCGAGACGGCTATCCTTACTTACGTAGGAGAAGAAGTGGACATCAAGGGTAATATCACGGTTGACGCCAAGCAGGCGGCCCGTCCTGAACCAGACAAGCTGCTGCCGGAGGTAAAAAATATCATCGCCGTATCTTCCGGCAAGGGTGGCGTAGGCAAAAGTACAGTAGCGGCCAACTTGGCGGTAGCGCTGGCTTTGCAGGGTCACAAGGTCGGTTTACTGGATGCCGATATCTTCGGTCCTTCGCAGCCTAAGATGTTCAATGTAGAAGAAGCCCGTCCCTATATGGTGGAGGTGGGAGGCCGCGAACTGATCGAACCGGCTGCCAACTACGGCGTGAAGCTACTGTCCATCGGTTTTTTTGTCAATAAGGAAGACGCCGTCCTTTGGCGCGGCGCAATGGCAAGCAATGCCTTGAAACAGTTGATCGGCGACGCCAACTGGGGCGATCTGGACTATTTCCTGATCGACCTGCCACCGGGAACAAGCGATATCCACCTGACGATGGTACAGACATTGGCCATCACCGGCGCCATCGTTGTCAGCACACCGCAAGAAGTGGCGTTGGCAGATGCCCGCAAAGGGATCAGTATGTTTACAGGTGAGAAGATCAACGTACCAGTATTGGGACTGGTCGAGAACATGTCTTGGTTCACGCCTGCCGAGCTGCCAGAAAACAAATACTACCTGTTCGGCAAAGAAGGAGGCAAACGTCTGGCGGAAGAACTGAATATCCCGTTGCTAGGACAAATCCCCATCGTACAAAGCATTTGCGAAGGTGGAGACAGCGGAAAGCCAGTCGCCCTCAATCCGGACAGCATCACTGGCCAGGCATTCCAGAAGTTAGCCGAAAATGTCGTGAAACAGATCGATTACCGTAACGAACATTTGGATCCGACAAAGAGGGTTGTTGTTACCAAGAAGTAATAAGAGAGTGAGTAGGATGTGTCAAAAAGAAAGAGAAATCAATTCCTTGCCGGGGGATTAATCCCCCGGCAAAAGAGAGAGATAAATTTTGACACATCACCAAGAAATTGGACACAATCCTATCTTCTTATTATAAAGTATACCGTCTTAGGA
The DNA here is from genome assembly GCF_001915675.1 of Parabacteroides sp. merdae-related_45_40. Classification (NCBI taxonomy): domain Bacteria; kingdom Pseudomonadati; phylum Bacteroidota; class Bacteroidia; order Bacteroidales; family Tannerellaceae; genus Parabacteroides; species Parabacteroides sp. merdae-related_45_40. The sequence continues at coordinate 14,668 of NZ_MNQY01000123.1, forward strand.
AAGCGACCGTCCGATGTATTTCGGGATACATGATGATGTCTTCGCCAATGAAGGGAACCTCTTTGCGATAGGCTTTCAAGAATTTCTCCAAGATAGGGGAAGTACGCGCCGGACGACGGAACTCGATACCTTGTGCCGCATTCATCAGCTCGATCGCCAGGATATGATCCAGATTGTCCATAATCTTAAAGAGCTTCGTCGCCGCATTGGCTCCCATACTCACATGGTCTTCCTGCCCGTTGCTGGACACGATCGAGTCGCTGCTGGCAGCATAGCAGTACATCTTATTCTGGCTTACCATGCTGGCTGCCGCATACTGCGGGATCATAAAGCCGGAATTCAATCCGGGATTGGCAACCAGAAACTCAGGCAAGCCCCGAAGCCCCATGATCAACTGCGCGACACGGCGTTCGGAAATATTTCCCAACTCAGCCAACGCAATCGCAAGGAAATCGTAGGAGATCGCCAACGGCTGGCCGTGGAAATTACCTCCGGAGATGATCTTGTCCTCGTCAGGGAAGATCGTCGGGTTGTCCGTCACGGAATTGATCTCGGTAAGCAATACGCCGGAGACATACCGGATCGCATCTTTCGTCGCCCCGTGTACCTGCGGGATGCAGCGGAACGAATACGGGTCCTGCACATGCTCCTTCTTCCGGCTGATCAGTTCGCTGCCCTCCAGAATACGGCGGAAAGCATCGCCCGTCTCGATCTGTCCGGGATGCGGACGCATCTGCTGGATGCAATCCATAAAAGGATCGATCCGCCCGTCGAAGGCTTCGAGCGACAAGGCTGCAATCAGGTCCGCCCGCTTCGACACGGCAAAAGCACGCATCAGGGCAAACACGCCGTTGGCACTCATAAACTGCGTACCGTTCAGCAACGCCAATCCCTCTTTACTCATCAGGCGCACCGGCTTCCAGGCAAACTCGTCCAGGACACTGATTGCCTCCCTCTTCTTCCCTTTATAATACACATCTCCCACTCCGATAAGCGGAAGGAAAAGATTCGCCAACGGAGCCAGGTCGCCCGACGCCCCAAGTGAACCCCGGTCATAGACGATCGGGAGCACGTCATTATTAAAGAAATCAAGGATACGCTGCACCGTTATCACCTGCACGCCGCTATGCCCCAGCGACAAAGCATGCGCTTTCAACAGCATCATCAGGCGGACAATCACCGGGCTCACCTCATCCCCCACGCTACAGGCATGGCTTTTCACCAGATTCTCCTGCAAGGTGCTGAGTTCATCCGGCGAGATATTCTTATTACACAAGGAACCAAAGCCTGTCGTGATGCCGTAAAGCGGCTCGCTCTGTGTCTCGATCTTCCGGTCCAGATAATCGCGGCAACGCTGGATGCGTTCCTTCACTTCCGGGGTCAGTTCCAACTTCATATTTCCGGTCAGTATCTCTTCGATACGTTCGAACGTCAGCGGTTCCGCCCCCACATAATGTACATTTCCCATAACTTTCTACTTTCAATTTTCAACTTTCAATTGCTCCTGCGTCCAATCCAGCAACTTCTTTTCTATCCGGATCGCTTCGGATTCGAGGAAATCCGCTTTCTCCGACATCCGTCTGACAAACGCTTCATCCTTGATAGATGTAAGATTGATACGGACATTCAGCAAAGCCCCTAACACACAAGTACGGGCCGTCATCATCGCCACACAGGCATCGGTCACGGCATTTCGGTTTCCTTTATGCGCCACATATATAATAGTCTCCATCACCGAGGCAATCTCTTCGGCCACTTCCATCGGGACCATAGCCGCCTGTTTCGTCGCATCCTGGATCACCCGGCTGCGCTCGGCTTTTTCCTCCTCCGTTTCCTTCGGGAGTTTAAAGGCGGCAAACACACGGTCGTACGCTTCGCTATCGCGGTCTATATCCCGGATCAGCCGTTCACGAATGATGGCTGCCTCCGTCGCGATTGTCCGCATCTGGCCTTCCACATCGGCATATTTCTTCTTACCGATCGTCAGGTTTGCCACCATCTCGGTAAGTGCCGTCGCAATAGCCCCGTTCAGAGCCGAGATACTTCCGCCCCCCGGAACAGGCGCGCTACCCGCCGTTTCGGCAAGAAATCCTTTGATTGTCAAATCTACAAGCATTGTGTCTATTATTTAAGATTAAACATTTTATCTTCATCCCGTCAAACGATATAAAGCACGCCGTCTTTGATAACCGTGTCCACGATATTCATTCCTATATGATAAGGAAGGAACTTATAAGAAGGGAATTTCAACAAGACCAAGTCCGCCTTCTTTCCGACATCGATGCTACCGACCTTCTTTTCCCGCCCTAACGCTGCCGCTCCGTTGATCGTAAGGGCGGTCAGGGCTTCTTCGGGAGTAAGTTTCATCTGGATGCAGGCCAGGGCGAACAACAACGGGATCGAACTGGAGAAGCAACTACCGGGGTTCAGGTCGGAAGCCAGTGCCACGGCGCAACCGGCATCTATCATCCGGCGTCCCGGAGCATAAGGTTCATTTAGCGAGAAAGCGGTAAGCGGAAGCAAAGTCGCGATCGTCCCCGAACGTGCCAGGCGTTTGATGCCGGTATCGGAGATATGCAACAGATGGTCGGCACTCACGGCTTTCAGGCGGGCTGCCAATTCGGCTCCTCCGAAAGAAACGATCTCATCGGCATGAAGTTTCAGTTTGAAACGCTGGCTGCGGGCTGCTTTCAACAAACGTTCGCTTTGTTCGACCGAGAAAACGCCTTGTTCGCAAAAGACATCGCAGAAGGTTACCGAATGTTCTGCACGCACATGGGGCAACACTCCTTCTATTATGTAATCGACATATGCGTCCGTACGCCCGGCAAACTCCGGCGGGACAGCATGTGCACCGAGGAAAGTAGAGACCACATCCAACGGGTGTTCGTCGTTCAACTCCTTCATGACACGAAGCTGGATCAGCTCGGTCGCCAAGTCAAGACCGTAACCACTCTTTCCTTCGACAGTAGTCACGCCCATATCCATCATAGCGTCGAGACGGTCGTATGCATCGCCGTACAGGTCATCATAGCTGGCGTTCCGGGTCGCATTCATCGTATTGACGATCCCGCCTCCCCTTTCCATGATCGACATATAGCTGTCTCCTTTCATCCGCCAAGAGAACTCCTCCTCGCGGTAACCACCGAAGACGAAGTGCGTATGGCTATCCACAAACCCTGGCAGAAGCGCACGTCCGGAAGCGTCTACTTCCAGATAATCTCCGACATCCACTTGCCGGAGGACCTCTTCAGTCGGTCCCACATGCGTGATAATACCATCCGATACAGCAACCGCCCCGTCCTCGATTATCCCGACATCGGACATAGCCTTCCCCTTCTTCGCTTCAAAACCAGAACAAGTCACCACCTGCGACGCATTCCGTATCAATATCTTTTCGTCTTCCATCGTCTATCCCATTATCCTGGTTTCCAATACCTGATCTATTGAAAAGTCTTCCAGTCCCAAATAGTAAGAAGCCGTATCAATCAACGCCTCCATCGGAACCAACCCAATAATCTCGCTTCCGACGACTGGGACACCATAGCGACGTGCCTCAATGCGTACCAGCTCGAAAGCGCGATAAAGGGCGGTGCGGGTATAATCGGTCATATTGATCGAAACCTGCACGATGCCGCGTTCTTTCAGTTCCACTCCCATCGCCTTGCAGTAGCGGAGCCCGCCACCTATGAAGCGGATCTTTTTGGCGATACTGCTCGCGATCTCCAGGTTTGCCGTGCCCAAATTGACGTTATAAGCCACCAGCGGCATACGGGCGCCGATCGCCACTGTCCCTGCCGATGGATGCCGTTCGGCAGGCCCGAAGTCAGGTTTCCATTCCGGCTGCTTGATCTTTGCTTCCATACCCTCAAACTCACCTTTGCGGATCGCCGCCAAGTTCTCTCGGTGTGGAGCCGAAGCCGACTTCTCATACAGGAAAACCGGTACTCGATAGAGAGCGGCCACCTTCTCGCCCACTTCTTTGGAGAGCGCAATCGCCTCATCCATCGTACACCCTCTGATCGGGATAAAAGGAACGACATCGACCGCTCCCATCCGCGGATGCTGCCCGGAGTGTTTCGTGAGGTCTATCAGTTCCACCGCCTGTCCGATGGCTTCGAGCAAAGCGTCCTTCAAAGCTTCCGGTTCACCGACTACCGTTACGACCAGTCGGTTATGATCTTCGTCATTACTGTAATCCAACAGCTTTACACCGGCTTTGGCACGAAATTTATCTACTATCTTTTCTATTTTCTCTAAATCCCTTCCCTCACTGAAATTGGGGACACATTCCATTATCTTATTCCATGTACTCATACTTTGCGTTTTAAAGAGGTACGTATACTATTTTGAATTAAATCTTCTTTCGGAATAAAAGGCAGCGTGATATGATACCAGTCGCCATAGTTTTCGTTAAAGGCGGCACTGGTAGACATGGCATTCGGATTCCTGGCCCAGGAACGGCGTGCCACTCCTCCCATCACATCCCAGAGCATGGCGGAACGAAGGATTTCGTCCACCCGTTCGCTTCCATCCAGCACCATACCGAAACCGCCGTTTATCGCTTTTCCGATACCGACTCCGCCGCCATTATGAAGGGCAACAAGGCTCATACCCCGTGCCGCATTTCCGGCAAAACACTGGACAGCCATATCGGCCATGACGTTACTTCCGTCATAAATATTGGACGTTTCGCGGAAAGGCGAATCCGTCCCACTCACATCATGATGGTCACGTCCAAGCATGATCGGCCCGACTTCTCCGTCCCGCACCATGCGGTTGAAGCGGAGCGCGATATTCAATCTTCCTTCCGCATCCTGGTAGAGAATGCGCGCCTCGGTACCGACAACAAGCCGGTTTGTCTCGGCATCGCGAATCCAGTTGTAGTTATCCCTGTCCTGCCCGCGCCGGTTCGGATCGATGCAATCCATAGCTGCTTGGTCGGTCTTTACCAGATCTTCATGTTTCCCACTCAGGCATACCCAGCGGAAAGGCCCGTAACCATAATCGAACAGTTCCGGCCCCATAATGTCCTCGACATAGGAAGGCCAGATGAAACCGTCTTTCTCATCTATTCCGTTCCGGGAAATTTCCTTTACACCGGCATCGTAGATGGCTTTCATAAACGAGTTTCCATAGTCGAAAAAGTAAGTGCCGCAAGCCACAAGCTTCTTGATTACCTCGAAATGACGGTGCAGAGATTGATCGACCAACAAGCAGAACCGGTCCATATCGTGAGAAAGAAGTTCCGTACGCTCGGCAAAGGAGATGCCGACAGGACAGTAACCACCTTCATAGACGGCATGACAGGAAGTTTGGTCACTCAGCAGATCGATCCGGATCGCCTGCGCCTCGGCAAACTCCAACAAGTCTACTATATTGCCATGATAAGCGATCGAAATCGGTTCCCTTACCTGCATAGCCTCCTGCGCCATACGGAATGCTTCTGCTTTATCTTCAGTCACATGCTGAACCCAACCTTGCGAATGGCGGGTCTGGATGCGGGAACTGTCCACTTCTGCAATGATACTGGCAGCACCGGCTATAACGGCCGCTTTCGGTTGTGCCCCACTCATTCCTCCGAGACCGGAGGAGACAAAGAGATGCCCGCGCAAATCCTGATCCTGCGGAATGCCTAATTTCTTCCGCCCGGCATTCAATAAGGTATTGAACGTCCCGTGCACAATCCCCTGCGGACCGATATACATCCAGCCGCCGGCGGTCATCTGTCCGTAATTAGCGACACCCATCTGGGCGGCTATATGCCAGTCTTTCTGATTGTCGAACAGGCCGACCATCATGGAATTGGTAATAATCACACGGGGTGCATCCGGCTTGGAACGGAACAGTCCCAACGGATGTCCGGACTCGATCACGAGTGTCTGCTCATTCGTCAGTATTTCGAGATATTGCTTGATCAGGCGATACTGCATCCAGTTCTGGCAAACCTGCCCGGTTTCGCCATACGTAACCAGTTCGTATGGATAGAGAGCGATATCGAAACTGAGATTGTTGTCGATCATCACCTGGAAAGCCTTTCCCTCCAGACATTGCCCTTTATATTGGTCGACAGGCTTGGCTTTCAAGTCTCCTTCCGGCCGGTAACGGTATCCGTAGATACGGCCACGGGTCAACAACTCTTCCATAAACTCAAGAGCCAGCACTTCATGCAACTCTTCGGGAATGTAACGGAGCGCATTCTTCAAGGCCGTTTCTGTTTGTGCAGGCGTAAGTGAATAGCCGCGATCAGGAGCGCGGCGGATACCGGGAACAAAAGATGGGTAAACCGGCAATTGGTTACTTAGGCGTACTTCCATAACATGATATTTTAAGGTGTTTTCTTACAATCTGTAAGTAAATAGCAGAAGTAAGAGGCGTACAAGATAAGCATTCTCTTTCATCTTGCCAACCGGCACAATTATGTTTAGAAGCACAAAAAGGGCCATTCCCTTAACCAGGAACAGCCCTTTTCTATCGGATTAAAATCTATTCTTATTTACCAGCTTCAGCAGCTGCTTTCTTATTGATCTTCTTCTTCTGCAATTCGTAAGCGATAGGAGTTGCCACGAACAGAGTAGAATATGTACCGATAATGATACCTAACAAGATAGCGAACGTAAAGCTACGGATCGTCGCACCACCCAGGATGAAGATACACAATACAACTACCAATGTAGTTAATGATGTATTGAAGGTACGGGATAAAGTCGAGTTCAATGCATCGTTGATCACCTGATAACGATCACGCTTCGGATACAGACCGATCGTTTCACGGATACGGTCGAACACAACCACGGTATCGTTGATAGAGTAACCGATGATGGTCAGGATAGCCGCGATAAAGGTCTGGTCGACTTCCATAGAGAACGGCAATACCTTCCAAAGCAATGTGTAGAATGAAATAATACACAAAGTCGTGACAGCTACAGAAGCGAATGCACCGACAGAGAATGAGATGTCGCGGAAACGAAGCAAGATATAAGCCGCCATACAGAACATGGCAAATACAACTGCGAGAAACGCAGCGTTCTTGATATCGTCAGCCATACTCGGTCCTACCTTCTGTGAGCTCTGGATATACTGATCCGTGAACTGAGCCAAAGTCGTTCCTTCCGGAAGCAATGACTTGACACCTTCAAACAATTTATTTTCGATTTCCTGGTCGATAGCCGGATCATTGTCTTCAATCTTATAGTTGGTAGATACACGAACCTGGTCGGGAGTACCGATCTGGATAACGCTAACAGAACCATCCAACTGCGCATCCAACAGATTACGGACTTCGTCAGTCTTCACATCCTGGGCGAAACGGATCACATAGTTACGTCCACCGGTGAAATCGATACCGTTGTTCAAACCGATAGTAGACATGGAGATCGCACCCAAAACGATAATACCGGCCGGAATCAGATACCCAACCTTACGGGCTGCCAAGAAGTTGATCTTCGGATTCGTCAATAAATCTTTCGTAATAGAAGTCGTAAAGGTTACGTTCTTCAGTTTATCTTTAGCCAGCAATGCTTCATAGACGATACGAGTCAGGAAGACTGCCGTCAGGAAGGACGCGAACAAACCGATAATCATCGTCGTGGCAAAACCACGGATAGGACCCGTACCGAAATAGAACAATACGACACCAGTGATGATGGAAGTCAAGTTCGAGTCGAAGATTGCAGAAAATGCATTGCTGTAACCATCGGCAATTGCTTTGTTCAACGATTTACCGGCACGAAGTTCCTCTTTCGTACGTTCGTAGATCAACACGTTGGCATCGACAGCCATACCCAGCGTCAACACCATACCGGCAATACCCGGCAACGTAAGGACTGCCTGGAAGGATGCAAGGATACCCATTGTGAAAAAGATGTTCAATACCAAAGCACCGTCGGCGATCAAGCCCGGAAGAACTCCGTAGAAGGCACACATGTAGAACATCAACAGGATCAAAGCCAAAACAAATGAGATAACACCGGAATTGATAGCTTCCTGACCCAAAGACGGGCCGACAACGTCTTCCTGTACGATATGTACGGAAGCAGCCATTTTACCGGATTTCAACACGTTAGCCAAGTCCTTTGCCTCTTCCGGAGTGAAGTGGCCTGTAATCTGAGAACGTCCGCCTGTGATTTCCACCTGCACGTTAGGAGCTGAATAAACCATATCGTCGAGAACGATAGCAACCACTTTACCGATATTTTCTTTTGTCAGGCGAGCCCATGCTTTAGCCCCTTCTGCGTTCATAGTCATGCTAACCTGCTGTTCTGAACGGCCTGCCTGCTGAACGAAGTCTGCATTAGCATCCGTTACAACGTCACCTCCCAAAGCAGGCGTTCCGTCGCGGTTCGTCATCTTGATTGCATACAAGTAGAAATATTGTTCTTTTTCATCGATAGCCTTTACGCCCCATTTCAAAGAAAGGTTACGCGGCAGGATATCTTTTACCTGCTTCATGTTCAGGTATTCGTTGATCTTGGCAATATCTTTCTTATCGGCAATACCGACAACCGGTCCGGGAGCCAACTGTCCGTTATACTGGTTGATCTGCAGAACGGCGAACAACGGATGTTGCTTTGCGAATTCTTCCATGCTCTTGGCTGCCTGTGCTTCAGGCTTGTCTTCACCGATCTTAGCCAGCAGAGAATCTGCGTCGTTGGTTGTTTCGGCAGCAGCATTGTCGGCAACTACTTCTTCCGTTGCTTCGATAGCCGTAGTATCCGAACCTACGGCAGCAGTATCGTCCGATTTCAGGATTGTAGCCAACATATTATCGGCGGCAACCAACTGCTGGTAGATTTCCGGCAAGTTGTATGTTTCCCAAAATTCGAGGTTGGCACTACCCTGTAACAATTTACGCACACGTTCCGGTTCTTTCACACCCGGAAGTTCAACCAGAATACGACCGGCAGTTTCCAGACGCTGGATGTTCGGAGACACCACGCCGAAACGGTCGATACGGGTACGCAATACGTTAAATGAATTATCGATTGCACTCTTCAGTTCTTCCTTCAACACGGCGATTACCTGTGCGTCCGAGCTCTGCGGAGTGATTTTGTCTTTCAATTCGAAAGTACTGAAAATAGCGGATAAACGGGCGCCATTATCTAACTTCTTATACTCTTCTGCAAATAGATCAATAAAGTCCTTCTGACTTGTAGCCTGATTTTCATAAGCCAGGTCCAATGCTTTATTGAAGTTCTCGTCCTGATTGTTGTTCGAAAGCGAGCGAATCACATCGGCCACATTCAATTCCAGAACGACGTTCATACCGCCCTTCAAGTCAAGCCCTAAACTGATTTCCATTTCACGGCACTCCTTGAGCGTATAGCCCAACCATACCTTCTGAGTAGATAACGAGTCCAAATAAGAACTCTCTTTTACCGGATCTCCACCTGCATACTCAGCGGCTTTACTGTTGTAATGTCTTGTCACGAACGAGAATGACAGATAAAACATACAGACAAGCGTAAGTAACACCGCAAAGACCTTTACAAATCCTTTGTTTTGCATTTGAATCTTATGTTTATGTTATTATTCGTTTTTTCACAGGGTGCAAATATAGGCTTTTTTTCTTTGTCCAACAGTAATTAGATTAATTTATTTGTCACACTCTTAGTTTATTTCAGCCACAATTATATATCTTTGCCCGTAAAAAACATAAGTAAAGAATAACCATGAAGCAACTTTTATTATTAACGCTATTTATCCCGACCCTACTCTGGGCTCAGGAAGATTCCAAGTATTTAGCCGGAGCCGTTCCGGTCGAGAATGGTAAAGTAGTATTCGCAAAGGAGATAAACGCACCTTCTTTTTCGAAAGATGAAGTATATGACAAAATGCTGGACTGGGCGGACGGTTTCTTCAGTGAAGACGGCAACCGCGTTGTCTATTCCGACAAGGCAAAAGGCGACATCGCCGCAGTAGGGCAAACCAACCTGGTCTTCCAGAGCACCGCCCTTTCTCTGGACCGTACGGAAATGAACTATCGCGTCACGATGGAATGCGAGAACCAGAAATGTATAGTGAAAGTGGCCGGTATCCGTTACGAATATAATGTATCGTACCAGCGTGAACCGGAAAAATACACCGCCGAAGAATGGATTACAGATAAGTATTGCCTGAACAAAGACCAAACCAAATTGAACCGAGGCAACGGCAAATTCCGTAGAAAGACAGTCGATTTCATTGACGAAATGTTTGCCTCCGCCTCCGCCGCTTTAGGCACGCAGGCAACCGCCAACGTAGTTCCGGCAACACCGGTCACTCCCGCTCGGACTGTGACACCTGCCCAGACCGCCCAACCGGCAACTCCGGTTCCGGCAAAAGAAGGATATGTGGCTTTTGCCGCCGATAAGGTTCCGTCTACATTATTACAGATGTTACCGGAAAGCGATATGCAGGTCGTATCCGCCGGTAAGCCGGATACAAAAGAGACATCCGCCCAGTGGAAAGGCACGGGTAATATGTTCGGCAAATCGATTGCCTCGATCGCCATCAGCAAAGACAGTCCTGTCTATAAAGAAATAGGTAACAATGACACATATAGCTTGTCTTTCTTTAAGAAAGGTGAAAGCGGGGATGCCTGGCTGATCATCGACTGCCGCAAGCAGGGCGAAACGGCAGAAGGCCAGCAGATAACCGTCATCGGTGAAATCGTAAATGTATGGATGAAATAGGATGATGAAAAAGCTGTTTTTCCTTCTATTGATCATGCTCCCTGCGCTGGCAACGGCACAGGGGCATAAAGGCGAAGTCGACGAGTGTGCCCCGATGAGAAACGGGAAAGTATGCTATCGCGACACAGTCCATGTGAAAGACATGAGCCAGGACCAGATATTCGAAGTAATCAACCAATGGGCGAAGAAAAGCTATGCGAAAGATATATTCCTGTCGAATGTCAACTCCAAGAAGTCCAAAGGGACTATCAACGTTTCTTCCAAAGTCGAGATGCTGTTGAACGATACAGACAAAACGATCATCAAATACAAGATGAAAATCAATTGCCACGACAACTGCTACTCGGCAGAAGTAAGCAATATCGTTTATCAATACGATCCACAGAACAATAAGAAGTTCAAGACGTATTCGGCAGAAAGCGTAATCGCCAATAATGGCAAAAGCAATACGGTTGCCTTGATCAAAGACCCGAAGCTGTTTTGCAATGCCACGTTCTTCTTCGTCGAGAACCTGTTTGCCGACATCCTGGATGCAGTGAACGATGCGGAACTGTAGCATAAAGAGCTAACTCCATAAGCACGGCACAAAAATTCCCCTATACGAGAAACTACGGCTTCCTGTGTAGGGGAATTTTTCATTTTCAATCATTCTCTTTCAACTGCAAGTAACACCATAACGGATAATGGTCGGAATAACGCACCTTGTCGACCGTGCAGTTGATCGGTTTCATATTGGCTGAATGCAGGATGTTGTCGATCCTGAACCAAAAGAAGTTTTCATTATAGGTGACCCCGACACCACGGCCTGAAGCAGCATAAGCATCTTTCAACGGCCCCTGGATCGTACGATGGGCATAGGAAATCGGCGTATCGTTGAAGTCACCGCAGACCAATACATAATCGGTATCGATCTTTTTGATTTCTTCGGCAACCGCTCTCGCCTGACGGGCACGTATCCGGAATGCAGGTCCCAACTTCTGTTCGATGGAACTTCTCAAACCATCGAGCGTTTCGGAATTCAGATTCTTGATAAATGCGGAATAATGGCTCCGGTCCTCCATCGTCAGCTTGAAAGACTCCAAGTGGTTATTGATCAAAGTCAACTTCTTTCCTCTTATATCCAGTTCATGAATGGACGAGCCGTTGAAAGAGCTGTCATACTTGATCTTACGGGATTTGGAGATCGGATATTTGGAAAATACGGCTATATTGAATTTGAGCGTACCGGAGGTTCCGATCGGGATAATGGAGCGATACCTATACATCTTCAAGGCATTGGCGATCTTCTGATTCGTCAAAAAGTTCTTGGAAGTACCTACTGCATATTCCTGCAGACATACGATATCCGCACCGGAATTCGCAATATACCGTATGATCGGATTCGGAGCATCTTCCGTATGGCCTTTATAACCGAATCCCATGACATTATAAGTCAAGACTTTCAGTACATTCTCTTTCGGAATATCGTCCACTCTGTCATGGAAAGGGAAATAACGGGTTACAGGCCCCCGGCAGATCAGGAACGAACATAGTCCGACCAACACAAACCGCCATTCCCAAAGAAACAGCCAATAAACAACAAAACAGAGGTTCAAAACGCAAAACACAGGAAATCCCAACCCCAGATAAGAGAAGAACACACTCCTGTCCGGTGAAATTCTGTCCGAGAAGGCCGAAGCAATGAATAGCAGAATAACTATCACATTGGCAGTACCGACTACAGATTTAAACAGAATCCTGATCGCTTTAAACCGCTCGCTCATTTTTTGCTGGCATCAAATAGTTTTTTCTTTTCTTCTGCCGAAAGGCTTTCGTAACCGGAACGTTTTAATTTATCCAATATTGCATCCAGATCGACTGTTTCCCGATGTTTACGGGCATTATATTCATAATCGGTCTCCGGACGTTTATAAGTCACACGCATCTTGGGTTTCCGTTTTCCCAGATTCACCACCCAGTCAAGTAAGCGGTTCATAGGAGCCGTCAAATCTTTGCCTTCCTTGATCCGGGCGGCAAACCAGATGCCGAACAACGCCCCGCCGATATGGGCGATATGACCGCCGGCATTCGTCGATGTAATAGCCAGCAAGTCTATCACAAATGTAAACAAGGCCAGATAAATCAACTTGATCCTCCCGATCAGGAACAAGCCGATCTCCAAATCTTTCCGGTAGAAAGAGACGGCAAACACAATGGCCATAACCGAAGCCGACGCTCCCATCAAATAACTATAGGCGGCAACTGTACGGAAATAAGGGAATATGTTGTATGCCACAAGAAACAAGACAGCCCCGGCAATACCTCCTAACAGATACAGGCCGCCTAATTGCCGCTCACTGAAAAAAGTAAGGAACAAACCGCCGAACCAGTATAACCACAGCATATTAAACAGAATATGCAGAAAGTCGAAATGCGTGAACATATAAGTAATAATCGTCCACGGCCGGTACAAAAGCAATTCGGGAGACGAAGGCACTTGCAAATACTGCAAAAACGGAAAACCGCCCAGATTGAACAGCATCAGGATCACACTTGCCAACCGTATAATGACGAATAGCCCGACATTGATATAAATCAGTTTTGCCAGGATGTTGCCGGAATTGAAAGTCCGTTTGAGATTAGTAAAAATATCGCCCATTGTCTATATCTTTCTTTTTCCAATACCGAACCAGGAAATAACCGAAAAGCATACCGCCCAGGTGGGCAAAATGCGCCACGGAATCACCACCGTTGTTAGCGACACCCATAAACAATTCGGCCAATCCGTAAAAGATCACGAAATATTTTGCCTTGATAGGAATAGGGATGAACATCAGGTACAGCGGAACATTCGGGAACAACATGGCAAATGCCAGCAAAATACCGAACACGGAACCAGAAGCACCGATCGTAATCAGATAGTTCAATGAAGGATCTCCTGCAACCAACTGTACCAGAGTAACCCCGTTCGCACTTGCGAAGGAATGGACGGAATACAGCCAAACCAGTTCCTGCGTAATACCCGCCCCGATACCCGTCACCATGTAAAAAATCAGGAAGCGCTTCGGCCCCCAGACATTCTCCAGCACGCGTCCGAACATATACACACCGAACATATTGAAAAACACGTGCGCAAACGAATGGGTATCATGCATGAACATATAAGTCACAAACTGGAAAGGATAGAAATCCTTCACACCCGGAAAGTGCAGTCCGAATAACTGGACTAAATCAATCCCGACTTTAGGTAAAACAAGACTCGCTACCCAAAACAACAGGTTGATAATGATAAGGTTTTTCGTAACCATCGGGATACTGCTCAGGAATCCCGAACTATTTTGATTCATCATATATTTACAATTTAAGGACAAAGGTATATATATTTCGGCAGTTTTCTGACAAAATAGCACTAAAACATAGTAAATCAATAAAAAAAACTCTTTTTTTCTTTGCGATATATCAAAATAGAATTACATTTGACACCGACTTTTTAGGCTATCACAAATATTGTTTAATATATTAATTATCAAACCATCATGAACAAAACAGAATTTATCAATGCTGTAGCGGAAAAATCCGGTTTAAGCAAAGTTGATGCAAAGAAAGCTGTAGAAGCTTTTGTTGAAACAGTATCCAGTGAATTAAAAGAAGGTGGCAAAGTGGCCCTTTTAGGTTTTGGTTCTTTCTCTGTTGCTGAAAAATCTGCACGCAAAGGTGTTAACCCGAAGACTAAACAACCAATCGAAATCCCGGCACGCAAATCAGTTAAATTCAAAGCTGGCGCCGAATTGACAGAAATCATCAAGTAAATTAGTCTTACACTCTCAATAAGTAAAAAGGCACTCCGCAATCGGAATGCCTTTTTTATTGCATGCCGGTTACTTTATCAAATCATAGTTATCTCTTTCCTACCCACACCAATCTTATGGTTTTTACAAAATAAACCTGTACCTTTGCAGGCAAAATAAATCCGAACATATACTAAACGAATATGGTTATCGAACAACAGATTACCGGTGCTATCATTACCGGCATAAAAGAACTGTATGGCGCCGATGTGGCAGCCAACCAGGTACAACTGCAAAAGACAAAGAAAGAGTTCAAAGGACATCTGACTCTGGTTGTTTTTCCCTTCCTCCGCATGTCGAAGAAATCTCCGGAACAGACTGCCCAGGAAATTGGCGAATACCTGCTCCGGCATGAACCGGCTGTAGCCGAATTCAATGTAATCAAAGGATTCCTCAACCTGACCATCGCCTGTGCCTGCTGGATCGATTTATTAAACGAAATCAACGGCCAGCCGTCATACGGGATCATCCCTGTAACGGAACAGTCTCCGCTGGTCATGATCGAATATTCTTCTCCCAACACCAACAAGCCGCTCCATCTTGGACACGTGCGTAACAACCTATTGGGTTACAGCCTGTCCGAGATCATGAAAGCAAACGGCAATAAAGTGGTAAAGACGAACATCGTAAACGACCGCGGTATCCATATCTGCAAGTCCATGCTCGCCTGGCAGAAATGGGGCAACGGCGTGACTCCCGAAACGGCCGGCAAGAAAGGCGACCACCTGATCGGTGACTTCTACGTCCTTTTCAGCAACAAACTGAAAGAAGAGACTGCCGCCCTCGAAGCAAAAGGCATGACGAAAGAGGAAGCCGAAGCCGCTTCTCCCCTGATGGCCGAAGCACGCGAGATGCTCCGCAAATGGGAAGCCGGCGACAAGGAGGTACGCGCTCTTTGGGAAATGATGAACAACTGGGTGTACGCCGGATTCGACGAGACATACAAAATGATGGGCGTAGACTTCGATAAGATCTATTACGAATCACAGACCTACCTGGAAGGTAAAGGCAAAGTGCTGGAAGGGCTCGACAAAGGCATTTTCTACCGCCGTGAAGACGGTTCCGTATGGGCAGACCTGACCAAAGACGGCCTGGACGAGAAACTGCTGCTCCGTGCCGACGGAACTTCCGTCTACATGACACAAGATATCGGAACTGCCAAATTGCGTTTCGACGACTATCCTATCAACAAAATGATCTATGTGGTAGGAAACGAGCAGAACTACCATTTCCAGGTATTGTCCATCCTGTTGGATAAATTGGGTTTTGAATTCGGCAAAGGCCTTGTACATTTCTCTTACGGCATGGTCGAACTGCCGGAAGGCAAGATGAAGAGCCGCGAAGGAACGGTTGTCGATGCAGACGACCTGATGGAAGAGATGGTGGGTACAGCCCGCGAAATCTCGCAGGAACTGGGCAAAGTGGACGAAATGACACCGGAAGAAGCCGAAAACATCGCCCGCATGGTCGGCCTCGGTTCCTTGAAATACTTCATCCTGAAGGTGGACCCGCGCAAGAACATGACTTTCAACCCGAAGGAATCGATCGATTTCAACGGTAATACCGGCCCGTTCATCCAATACACATATGCCCGTATCCGTTCCGTTCTGCGTAAAGCTGCCGAACAGGGCATCGTTTTGCCCGAACAGCTGCCGACAACGACTACCATATCCGAGAAGGAAGAAAACCTGATCCAGATGATAGCCGACTACGCTTCCGTCGTTCGCGAAGCAGGAAAGGAATACAGCCCCGCCCTCATCGCCAACTATACTTATGACCTGGTAAAAGAATACAACCAGTTCTATCACGATTTCTCCATCCTCCGCGAAGAGAATGAAGAAGTAAAAGAGTTCCGCCTTGTCCTCTCCGCCAACGTAGCCAAGATTGTCAAATCGGCCATGTCATTGTTGGGAATCGAGGTTCCGGAGAGAATGTAAGAAACGGATCAGCAGTTATGATCAAAAACATATACAGAAAAATCGTGAGCGAGAAACAGCGGATCGCCCTTCATTACGCCCTTTACAAAATAGAGGCAGTACTGCTATGGGGTAACCGATATGAATGTTGCTGTTGCGGCAAGTCGTCCCGCCGTTTTCTCTCTCACGGTAATCTTGGATTACGCAAGAATATCAAATGTCCGCATTGCCTTTCTCTCGAACGGACACGAATTCTTTGCATGTACATCAAAAACGAGATATTCAAAAGCGGGATACAGCCAATGCGCGTACTCCATTTCGCACCGGTAAAAGGACTAAAAGATTTCCTGAAAAATTCGCCATACGTCTCGACTTATATAGATGCAGATCTCAATCCGAACGTTGCTACTTACCAGGCAGATATGACCCGAATGCCTTATGAAGACAACTCATTCGATCTGCTTATCTGTTCCCATATTCTATATTGTATCCCAGAAGACAGAAAGGCTATGCAGGAAATACATCGGGTACTGCGTCCGGGTGGAAAGGCCTTGATCGTGGATACTATTGAAGGCGATACGACGCGTGAACTAAGCCATTTGCCTGCCCAAGAATTGAAAGATGTTTATGGCGACGAGGCTACTTGCCGTGTGTACGGACGCGATATCACAGATATATTGGGCAGTTACGGTTTGAAGGCACACATCATTGACTATGTTAAACAACTTTCTCCAGAATTCATAGAGAAGGAATGCCTTTCAGAAGCCTTTGATTCGGAAATTGTCGATTGTATAAACACCTGATAAATACGGAAAATTCAGTGCAGATAATGATGAAATCATGAATATAGATCAACAGACAAACATATGCCAACAATAAAAAAATTTGAAAAACAACTATCATACCATCATGTTTCTTGTGTGAAGATTGAATATCATAACATGCAGATATGATAGTTTCCTTTTTAACTATCATTCTACTATCATAAATCAGCTGTTTAACCATCATTTTAGCCGTTTTACCCGAAACAAAAACACTCCAAAAGAGTTAAAAACAGACTGTTTTCCGGAAAACATAAGGTTTTTTTGCCGGAACACGTTACTTTTTTACACAAAAGACATTAGATCTTCTCCCTGAAATACCCGTATCAGAGCCTTTTATACCTCCATCTGACGGGTATCGACACCCGGGTCTGCAGGTAGCCGACATCCGGGTCTCAATAAAAATATGTAGTTATTCTTATGAAAATAAGCTATATAAAACGCGTAAAAAAGATACAGTCTTTATGATAGCATGATAGTTGAAAAAACATCTATCATGCCTACTATCATCTCACACAAACATTGATATTCATAATATCAAGAGCAGAGCATGATAGTATGACAGTTGTTTTTGCAATCAATAATAAGTAAGCTTTTTGTCAAGCTTTCTTTTTACGCGTTGTCTTCTTTGCAGCCGGTTTTTCTCCAGCTTCGGCTATGATCTTTTTACAATCTTCAAGTGTCAGGATTGTCGGGTCGGTTACCGTTTTCGGAATACGATAGTTCGCTTTCTGATAAGAAATATAAGGACCGAAGCGACCTTTCAGGATTTCCATCTCCGGATCCTCCTCGAACTTCTTGATAAAACGTTGTTCGTCTTTCACCCTTTTCCCTTCGATCAAAGCGATTGCTTCCTCTGCCGTAATCGTCAGCGGATTCAAATCTTTCGGAATAGAAACAAATTTACCGTCATGACGGATAAACGGCCCGAAACGGCCGACAGCCGCCACCATCACCTTGCCTTCATATTCACCGACCGTCCGGGGAAGATCAAAAAGTTTCAGAGCCTCTTCCAATGTAATCGTATCGATGGACTGGCCTTTCATCAGAGAGGCAAACTGAGGTTTCGGCGCCTCTTTGTCGTCAGCATGTGCCGCCCCAATCTGAACGACAGGACCATAGCGGCCGATCTTCACAAACACCGGGTTGCCGCTCTTCGGATCGATACCGAGCTCGCGTTCCCCTACTTTATGTTCGGTCTTAACGGCAGCCGTAGCCTCTACGATCGGATGGAAAATCTTATAGAATTTATCGATGGCCTTCGTCCATACCAGTTCGCCTTCCGCAACCGAGTCGAATTCTTTTTCTACACTGGCCGTAAAGTTGTAATCCAACACATCCGGGAAATACTCCATCAAAAAGTCGTTTACTACCGTACCGATATCGGTCGGCATCAGTTTATTGCGGTCGGCCCCGACGGTCTCGGTCTTTTCCGCTTCCTCGATCTTTCCCTTGGACAGCGAAACAACTGTGTAAGCACGTTCCACGCCTTCCTTATCTCCTTTCACCACATATTCGCGGTTCTGGATCGTCTGGATAGTCGGCGCATAGGTAGACGGACGTCCGATGCCCAATTCTTCCAGGCGGCGAACCAGGCTGGCTTCCGTATAGCGCGGAGGACGCTGCGTGAAACGCTCTGTTGCCACGATATCTTTCAATGACAATATCTCATGGAGCTTTACCGGAGGAAGCAGGCCGTTTTCCTGTTCTTTCTCCGTATCGTCGTCATTGCTTTCCATATAAACCTGAAGGAAACCTTCGAAACTGATCACTTCGCCGACAGCGACAAAACGTTCCGTCTGTCCGCTGATACCGACCGAAATAGTCGTACGTTCCAATTCGGCATCCGCCATCTGGCAAGCGATCGTACGTTTACGGATCAGTTCATACAACTTCTTTTCCTGCGAAGAACTCCCTGCCTCCACATTACTGATATAAGTCGGGCGAATCGCTTCGTGTGCTTCCTGCGCCCCTTTGCTCTTGGTATGATATTGGCGGAACTTATAATATTTCTCACCGTATGTTTCGAAGATAGCCTCTTTCGCCGTACCTAATGCCAGATCGCTCAAGTTCACGGAGTCGGTACGCATATAAGTGATCAGTCCGGATTCATATAAACGCTGTGCGATCATCATCGTCTGCGACACGGAGTATCCTAACTTACGAGCCGCTTCCTGCTGCAAAGTGGAAGTCGTAAAAGGAGGAGCTGGCGATTTCTTTACCGGTTTCGTCGTGATATCGTCAATCGTAAACGAAGCATTCTTACAGGATTCCAAAAAGGCTTCCACCTCTTTCTTGTCTTTCAGGCGGCGGTTCAATTCGGCTTTCAACACCGTCGTGCCGTCAGGCAGGATAAAGTTTGCAATCACACGGAAAGCCGCCTCGCTTACAAATTCATTGATCTCCCGCTCCCGTTCCACAATCAGGCGCACAGCCACCGACTGCACACGTCCGGCCGATAATGCGGGTTTTACCTTACGCCACAAAATCGGCGAAAGTTCGAATCCCACGATACGGTCCAGCACACGACGTGCCTGTTGGGCGTTCACCAAGTTAATATTGATATCGCGTGGTGTTTCAATAGCATGCAGAATGGCATTCTTGGTAATTTCATGAAAGACGATACGTTTGGTATTTTCAGGTTTCAGGCCCAGCACTTCATACAGGTGCCAGGATATAGCCTCTCCCTCACGGTCCTCATCGGAAGCGAGCCATACCTGTTCGGCAGACTTGGCTTCGGATTTCAGTTCGCTGACCAGCTTCTTCTTGTCGGCCGGTATCACGTACTGCGGAGCATAGTCGTGCTCGATGTCAATACTAAACTCTTTCGTCTTCAGATCGCGGATATGACCATAGCTCGACATAACCTTATAATCTTTTCCGAGGAACTTTTCAATGGTTTTTGCCTTAGCGGGTGACTCCACTATTACCAGATTCTTTTGCATAATAACGTCTTATCTTTTTGAAATCGGGTGCAAACTTACACAAAATCCATGATTTATGGTTTATCATTTATGATTTATGATTTAAATTTGCACTTTATCTGCCCAAATCGGCATCTATAATTCATAAATTACAAATCATAAATCTCGAAATGGAAACTATTAAACAACTCATTACCGACGGTAAAACAGACGAAGCTATCCGTTTGTTGGACGAATACATAGAAAAAAACACATCTTCTGATGAAGCGTATTACTTACGTGGCAATGCCTACCGTAAAAAAGGGGATATCCGGCAGGCCCTGAACAACTATCTTACGGCGATGGAGCTGAACTCCGACAGCCCCGCACAAATCGCCCACGATCAACTGATTTCAATCATGAACTTCTACAACAAGGACATGTTCAACCAATAAGAAAGGCCGCATCTATCACAGACACAGCCTTTCGATGTTAAATCAAAACTATTATGAATAATAAAAATTTACTTCAATAAAGAGCAGGGACAAAGATTGTCTTTCTCAATATCCTTGAAATAGTTGTATGTACCGACTTTCAGTTCTGCACAAGCAGCCTCGTCGGCAACGATAATACCCTTCGGGTGCATCTGCAAAGCCGTGATAGTCCACATCTGGTTTACCGCACCTTCAACAGCCTGCTGCAAAGCACGGGCTTTGTTATGACCGTTCACCATGATCAGCACCTCTTTTGCATCCAATACCGTAGCAACGCCGACCGTAACGGAAGTCTTCGGAACTTTGTTGACATCGTTATCGAAGAAACGGGAATTGGCGATGATCGTATCGGTTGTCAAAGACTTGACACGGGTACGGGAAGACAAAGAAGAACCCGGCTCGTTGAAAGCGATATGCCCGTCAGGACCGATACCGCCCAGGAACAGGTCCACACCACCGGCAGCTTTCATCTTTGCTTCGTAAGCGGCGCATTCGGCTTCCAGATCTTCTGCGTTTCCATTCAGGATGTTCACATTCTCAGGCTTAATGTCGATATGGCTGAAAAAGTTGTTCCACATGAAAGAATGATAGCTTTCAGGATGGTCTTTCGGCAAACCTACATATTCGTCCATATTGAAAGTTATGATATTCTGGAAAGAGATTACCCCCTGTTTGTTCAGTTCGATCAGATTCTTGTACATGCCCAAGGGAGAAGAGCCTGTAGGCAAGCCCAATACAAATGGTTTCTCTGCCGTAGGATTCGCCTTCTTAATTTTGGCTGCCACATAATTAGCGGCCCACTTTGAAAGTTGCTCGTAATTAGGTTCAATAATTAGTCTCATACGCTTTTTTTAATTTAGTTCTTTCGTTCCTAAAAGTAATACCTTTATTCTTTCTGACCAAGAATTTTCCATTTTCAATTCTCAGTTTTCAATTTCTTGGCCATTTCTTCTCCCAAAGCCCAGCATTCTTCATACTTGTCGGCTTTCAGAGCTTGTTTCTGTTCCACCGGAACACCCACAACTTCCCATTTCATCTTCTCGCCGAATGCCGCCAAGTTTTTCACCGCAGCTCCCGCCCAAGTGAAAGAGCCGAAATAGCCGTAGAGACGATGCTTCACTTCGCGCGTTTCGATCTTATCCAGAATCGATTCGATTTCAGGGAACAGACGGTTACTGTAAGTCGGGCTACCGATAATCAAGCCTTTATACTTGAAAATATCTTTCAAGACATAAGATGCAGGGCTCTTGCTCACATTGTGCATGACGATATTCTTCACCCCGTTCGCGGCCAAAGAAGCGGCAATCGCTTCTGCCATCTGTTCGGTATTGCCATACATGCTGCCGTACACGATCGTCACCCCTTCTTCACCTTCATAACGGCTCATACGGTCATAAATATCGATCGCTTTTGCTGCATATTCACGCCACACCGGACCGTGAGTCGAACAGATCGTCCGGATATCCAAAGCCGACAACTTCTGCAAAGCACGCTGTACAGGATTTCCATATTTACCGACAATATTGGAATAATAACGGAGCATTTCCTCCCAATAATGTTCCACATTCATTTCAGAGTCGATCACACCGCCATCCAACGTTCCGTAAGTACCGAAGGCATCGGCAGAGAACAGGATTTTGTCAGTCGAATCGTAAGTGACCATCACTTCCGGCCAGTGCACCATCGGAGCCATATAGAAAGACAGTTGGTGACGGCCCACACTCAGGGTGTCTCCTTCCTTCACTTCATACAATCCCGTCGAGATACCGTGATACCCATTCAACATGCCGAAAGTCTGCTTGTTTCCAATAATCTGGACATCCGGATACTGCTGGCGCAACAAACGGATACTGCCCGCATGATCCGGCTCCATATGATTCACGATCAAAAAATCCAAAGGACGCCCGTCAAGAGCATCCGCTATTTTTTTCAGGAAAATATCGGAATAACACACATCCACCGTATCGACCAGGACCGTTTTCTCGTCCACGATCAGATAGGAATTATAAGATACACCATAAGGCAAAGGCCACATATTCTCAAAAAGAGCTTTTTGCCGGTCGTTTACCCCTACATAGTAAACTTTATCTGCTATTTCTTTTAACTTATACACTTTGAAAATTAAAAATTAAAAGTTGAAAATCAAAAATCAAATCTTCTTCATTCCTTTTCCAAGCCGCATGGCACGCCATACGAAGTAGATACCGGCCAAAACGAACGGAATACTGAGCCATTGCCCCATATTCAGCATCATATCAGCCTCGAACTCTTCCTGATCGTTTTTCAAAAACTCAATGAAGAAGCGCGAACCGAATACGCAAATCATAAATACACCGAAGATAAGCCCCTCCTTCTTCCAGGCATCTTTTTTGAAGTAGAGCCACATACAAATAACGAAAGTCACCAAATAGCTGGCGGCTTCATAAAGTTGTGTAGGATGACTGGGAGCGGTAAAAACGGGAGCTGCTCCTCTTTTCCAAGCATGCAGGTTTTCAATAAAACGAAACCCCCAGGGCAGATCTGTCGGATGTCCGTATATTTCATGATTCATCAGGTTTCCCAATCGGATCATAGCAGCCACAAGGCCGGTAGGGACCACCAGTTTGTCGAATGTCCAAAGCATGCTCCGATGGCTAACCCGCTTAGAATAAAAATAGATGGCGATGATTATACCCAACGTTCCCCCATGACTGGCAAGTCCACCCTCCCAAACCTTCAGAATTTCGAGCGGATTCGCCAGATAATAATCCGGAGCATAAAACAGACAATGCCCCAAACGGGCACCGATCACTGTTCCCAACATCGTATAAATCAGCAGGGAATCGATCCATGCCGGATTGAGTTTCTCTCTTTTCCACATCTTTTCCACGATCTTGTAACCGATCAGGAAACCGATGGCAAACGCCAGTCCGTACCAGCGTATCTCACGCGAACCGATGGAAAAGATGGCGGGGTCAGCCGTCCAGGTAATAAAATCAAGCATAATTATTACATCAATTGATAATTGACAATGGACAACTGGCAATTTAAGAGAATGAGGCTCCTTCCCTAACTGTCAATTATCCACTGTCAATTCATTTAAACCAATTTTTTTATTAAGTCTTCTCTTTCGCCATAAAGCATATCGATCACCGGCAATTCGATCATCGTGTAGGCACCTGGCTGCTGTTTGAAACTTGCACGGGCAACACAAACCAATATCTGGGCAGTAAGAGCCGGGTTGTTGATCTTCATGTCGAATTCGATCAACTGGTTCTGCGTTTTACCGGAAACACCTTTACGAACAAGATTCACGCCATGTCCCATATCTTTCAGGTCGTCCACGCAGTCAACCTGGATCACATGCGTTTCGTCGTGCACAAAATAGTCGTCCGCCTTGATGGCAGCAGCTACTTTATCAAAATCATATCCTTCTTCCACTTCGATATAAACCATACGACGATGAACGCCTGTACCCATCGGGATTGTCATGGACAAAGCCGCCTTTACACCTTCGATGGCTTTCACGGCAACGGTATGTCCCATGCTCATGCCCGGTCCGAAATTCGTATATGTAATTCCTTTCGGAACGATCGCCTGCAACAAAGCACGAACGATAGAGTCGCTTCCCGGATCCCATCCGGCAGAGATGACAGCAACGGTATTATGAGCTTTCGCTACAGCATCAAGCGAACGGCGCAGATCGACAATACCACCGTGGATATCGAAACTATCCACCGTATTGATGCCTAAAGAAAGTATTTCCTTGGCGTAAGTCTCTACGCTACGTGTCGGGGTTGCCAGAACTGCCACATCCACTTTATCCAACTTCGTGATATCGTCAGTGACGGCATATCCTTTCAATTCATCCGGAATATCATTCGGATTACGACGTACAACACCTGCTACTTCAAAATCGGGAGCAGCTTCCAGGGCCTCCAATACATACTTTCCAATATTGCCATATCCAACAATGGCAGCTCTAATCTTCTTCATACTTTAGTTTTTACTTTTTCTTCAGCCACAAAAGTAGTTATAATTAGGGGATTGACAAGAGAGGGGTATGTTGTTTTTGTTTAAAATGAAAAGAGGTTCCCTCTTCCTATATCATATAGGATGTTTTTACTATCTTGCTCTCTGAAACAAAAAAAGGAAAATGACGAACAGCAAACTCATATACATCGAAGACGATCAGATCTTAGGGAATTTGATTACACAAGCCTTGGT
>NZ_MNQY01000124.1:0-41297 GCF_001915675.1 Parabacteroides sp. merdae-related_45_40
TCATTAAATATTGGGATATTATTATGATAAAAGCATTGCCAAAAACTATGGAGGTGCATTAAATCCCCTTGTTTCCATGCTTGACTCAAGATCACAAAAAACTAGCCTTATCGATCTAATGTTTATACGGCCGATTTTAATGTGATCCTGCGTCAAGCGCAAGATATGGAATATTAATTTGTAGCTTCCTCAATCGAGAATTGAGAAATTTTAGAATACCCCCAAGTCGCTATCTTTGTCGAATCTGCGTTGAATGTCAAAGGATACTTCACACGATAACTTACAATCTTCTTTCCTGCTGCTGATTCTTTTCCTTTCAATATAGAATATAATGTACCTCCTTCAACAGCGATCGGGTCCATAGCATTGCTAATGGTTGGTGCTTTCCCTTCTTCCCGCTTTTGAGCACGTAAGCACAACGTATAAACACGGTCCGTTCCATCAACAGTTTCAGGTTCTTGATTAGAATCCATCGACATTATATATGTGTTCTTCTGATCCGTCAACACAGATGTAAAAGTAGGAATAACAACGATTCTCTTATAATTATTAGAAAATAACAATGCACTTTCGGAACCAGACAAAAGCAATTCATTATCTAATGCCATTGAGTCCAATGGAGAATAACTCAAATCATATTTTGCTAATGGAGAAGAAGCAGCTCCTGTCGCCACATAAAAACCATTTGTACTGGCATTCGCATTATCCGCCGAATCAAAATCGACCGTAAAATTAGCCAACACACAATCTCCAGCCCTATAAGTCGGATCATTTGCAATTGTAGCGACATACAACGGATAATAGCCCAATGGATAAATCAGAGTTCTCATCGTAGAAGAATAATCGACTATAGCATAACTTGAAAGCTGCTGTGTATTACCGCCGCCGTCCAAACAAGAGGTTAACGAAAACATACCCGCAGCGATTGCTGCTAACCCTAAAACTTTAAGTTTCTTCATTTTTACTGTTCTTTAATTTTATATTGTTTATTATTTATTAGTTCTTACTCAAAAACCGAAACGGAAACCCGCCTGCAAATTCACATTAAACGGTTTCTCGGAACGGATCGTCTCAATATCGCTTCCGTTATCGAAATAATAACCGGCTCCCACCTCCGCATAAACACTTAAGAAACGGAGCAACGGATAGCTGGCACCGGCCCGGGCATTCACAGACCACATCCATTCTTTCATACGGATATGCTTCTTCTCGTGACGGATTTCATTGTTTTCCACAAATATTTTGGCATTCAACTTACCAGCAACATTAATCTCGGTCATGGCCCCCGCCGCTGCATAAAATTGAATACACTTCCATTCTGCTATTTTATAGGACAAAGAAAGAGGAATTCCAATAAAATGTAACTTCTGTTTCGTCTCACCATGATATATAGCTCCGGTCTCCCATTCGGAAGAAAGGAATGTATAATTTAAACCAGACTGGAGGGAAAAGCGGTCATTTAGAGAATAACTGACACCTAATCCGATCGAAACTGGTGTCTTATGGCGAATATTTGTTTTCGGAGATTGACTATTGAAATACGGGGAATTCAATTGCAACAGTTCCTGATCCGTCATCAACGTATTCTTCAAAGCATAGGCATTTAATGAATTAGATGTTCCAGCACTCACGCTACCACCTCCCATTCCGAAACTCCATCTTTTCGCCCGTACTTTCTTTTCTTCTGTTTTCACAGGCGCTGCATCCGCAAATAAAAAGTGTGTTCCGGTCAGCGTTGCCGTCTCGGTCACCGCTATCGCTTCGGACGCTTCGGATATTTTAGAAGAAATCACTACAACAGTATCACAATCTTCTTCTGGCGAAAGGACAACTTCGTCTACAGTTATATCCGACCGGGACGTAGTTACGGCCGTAACTTGCGCAACAGCACGTTTTGCTATCCGGTCAACCGGCTTGGAAGCGACGACTGCTGGTGTCACCGATTCGGATCGTTCAGTCAGCCTGTTTTCAACAGCCTCGGTTTCTTTCTGTATCGTTTCGGCTACAGGCAGATGTTCCCGGTCGCGGTTAAAAACATAGACTCCTCCTGTTACAACCAATAAAGAAATAACAGCAGCAGCCCCCCAATAGCGTAAAGTCCGCCGGAAAGGGACAGTTTTTTTAACCGGCAAACGGTCAGCTATTGCCTCCCAATCACCCGGCATCGTATCCGCTTCAAAGTCTTGTAACTTCGAACGGAACAAATCGTCAAATATATCTCTTTCCTTATCCTTCATTTCTTTATTACTCAATACAATTCATGAATCCTGCGTTGCAATAATTGTTTGGCACGCGTGAACTGCGACCGGGATGTACTCTCCGTTATATTCATCATCTCGCTAATTTCCTTATGTGAATAACCTTCTATTGCAAACAGATTAAACACTGTACGAAAACCAGCAGGAAGCTCCTGCACAAGTTTCATCAACTCGACTGCCGACATATCGGATATAGCAGAACTATCTGGATGAACCAACTCCACCGTATTATCCAGATCGACTGCTTCACGCAAAACATCCGATTTGCGCAAATACTCCAACGCACAATTGACAAAGATCTTTCGAATCCACCCCTCAAACGACCCAAGTCCCGAATAAAAATCCATACTGGTGAAGACTTTCACAAAACCATCCTGTAGCAAATCACGGGCAGTTTCCCTGTCGCTAACATAACGCAGACAAACTCCCATCATTTTACGGGAATACGTTTCGTATAGCTCCTTCTGAGCCAGCCTTTCCCCATTCCTACAACCCTCTATCAGTTGTTTCTCCGTCATTTAGTGTGTGCCTTCATGCCCTTTCCAGGACCATACATTTATTATGATGTTCAAATTATCCGAAACGCTGCATTCCGGATAAATTATTTTTCTTGAAAACGCACAAAGATACTGTATTCTGGCAAATAATCGGAATCGGTATCAATTTTTAGACACAGATTTCACAAATTATGTAACCCATACCTAAATATGCTATAAAGCGATATGTCAAAATATACTTGCCCCTTACTTTTTTAGCAAGGGCAACCAGCTCCATTGTCCACCGGAGTATTCCAGGGTTTCCTTCCAAACCGTTAATATTATTTAGGATATTTAGAAAGATAATAATAGGTTTCTTTCGATAGCACGTTTTCTATATGATAGCGAGTGGAAGATGAAACGGAAAATATATATCCCCGCTCCGAAGTCGTATCGACAGGCAGATAGATGGAGGTATCCCGGATTCCTGTCATCAAGATATTTCGGGCGGATGTCGGATTGATCGAATCCGTCAGCGAATAATAGACGGTATAAGTCAACACGTCCTTTTCCGAATCCGGCTTCTGCCAGGAGAGCTTCAACTCATCCCCTTCCTTTTTCACCCGTATTTCTTCCGGGGCTGCAGGAACCGTATCGTCCAACCAGGACAAAGGAGGAAGTTGTGCCGGATATTTATAATATTTATCCTTCAACTCATCGTATATCCCTTTCGTATTGTCAAGGATATTCGCACAACGGAAGAATGTACAGCCGGCCCCTCCGTAATAACGGCTGTAGTCGATCTGATCCGTTATATCGTTGACGGTCCAGTCTGCCTCTTCTTTCAACATCCGGTACGCGCCCAATCCGGGAACTACAAGGCGTCCGTTGCAGTTATCTACCCAATTGTCAACAAACGGGAAAAAGTTATCATGCAGGTAATACATCATCGGGACGATCATATCCTGCTTCCCGTTCTGCATCCACATTTTCGGATCCTGGAAGACACTTTCATAAGCCGTCCATCCGGCGTTCGGAACACGTTCGATGCGGTTATACTTGCCGAGCGGCGAACTGCTGACCTGTATCCAAGGCTTTACCGATTTCACCCAGTCATAAATGCGGTAAACCATCTTATTGATATTCTCCCGGCGCCATTCTGCCAGCGGGCGTTTCTTACCATATTTATTATACAAGTTTTTATCCGGGAAAGATTTTGCCTGTTCCGGATAGCGGATATAATCGAAATGGATGCCGTCGATATCGTATCCGTTCACCAACTCCTTTACTAAAGACAACACATAGTCGGAAGTTCCAGGAACGCCGGGGTCTAAATACCATTCGCCGTTATGACGCTTGCAGAGTTTCGGCTGGCGCCTGACAACCGAGAGCTTTCCCTGTTCTTTCACACTCTTGTCCGTGCCTAGCGGGAAAGTTACAAACCAAGCATGGCATTCCATCCCCCGTTTGTGGCATTCGTCGACCACGAAAGCCAGCGGATCATATCCCGGCATCATTCCATATTTTCCAGAGAAAATTTTGCTTGCCGGTTCAATAGCCGAACGCCAGATGACATCGCCACGCATACGGACCTGCAAAAAAACAGTATTGAAATTCGCATCCTGCAAACGATCCAGAATGTCACAGACATCGCGTTGTTGCGCCTTTCGCCCCGTCTCCGTCGTTGCCGGATTATGTGGCCAGTCCAGACCATAGACAGTTGTCAGCCACACTCCCCGAATCTCACGCTTGGGAGGTTCGACTGCATTCGAAACCAATGTCAGTAACAAGAGCAATAACGACAGGCAATACTTTCTCATTTCACACATTTACTCAGCGGTACAAATGTACTGCTTTTTGCGCTTCTTCGGGATAGTCGGTAGTCAGAAAGTCCACACGCTTCTCGATCATCTCTTCCATCACCTGAGGATCATTGACCGTCCAGACATTGATTTTCAGTTTCAGATCTTTTGCTTCAACAAACCATTCCGGATGTTTCTGCATCACCTTATAATTATAGTCGAGACCGGCAAAACCGAGTTCTTTCAACTGTTTCGGAGACAAGTCGCCGTTCAGGTAGTAGACTGGAGTCTTCGGGGACAGACGGTGAAGCTCCTTTGCGGCTTCCAAACTGAAAGCGATATATTCGGTGCGTTTCGTCAATTTCTTACCATTCACCATGTCGACTACAATCTTTGCCGCTTCCCGATCCCGCAGGGGAGTCGCATGGGATTTCAATTCGAAAATCAGCTTGGTCTTTTTCAGCTTCTTCGCCCTGTCCAAATACTGTTCCAACGTCGGAAGCGTTTCGCCGTTCGAAAGTTTCAGGTCTTTCAGCTCCGCATAGGAGGCCGTCTGGATATCCTTTCCTTCTATTTTACGGTCATGGTACACAACCGGGACATTATCAGCTGTCAGGTGTACGTCAAACTCGGAACCGTATACTTTGATCTCATTCGCCCGCTCCAACGAACGAATAGAGTTTTGGGCGGCCCCTTCCGTTTTCCAATAACCGCGATGAGCGATCACCTTTGTCTTTCTTTTAGCCGACACGGGAACCGCCATCAGTACACACAAAAGAAAAAGAAGAGAGAGTTTCAAGTGTTTCATAACGAGAGAATAAGTTCAATGAAATTATTTTCCAATCTCCGACAAATAGCGTTCCGCCTCGATTGCAGCCGCACAACCGCTACCTGCAGCCGTAATGGCTTGGCGATAATGTGGATCAGCCACGTCTCCGGCAGCAAATACCCCCGGCACTCTTGTCTTCGGCGTACCCGGAACCGTCTTAATATAGCCAACCTCGTCTGTTTCGACCCAGGGTTTGAATATCTTGGAATTCGGAGTATGACCGATAGCCAAGAAGAAACCGTCAATTGCTATATCCACCTTTTCTTCGTCCGGTTCACCCATCCGTTTTACCAGATGTGCACCTTCGACACCGTCTTCACCGAAAAGACCGATCGTGTTATGCTCGAACAAGACCGTGATATTCGGAGTGTTCAGGACACGTTCTTGCATGACTTTGGATGCACGCAAATACGGTTTGCGGACAATCAGATACACTTGTTTTGCCAAGCTGGACAGATAAAGTGCTTCTTCACAAGCCGTATCACCACCACCTACAACAGCCACCACTTTCTTACGATAGAAAAAACCGTCGCAAGTCGCACAAGCCGAAACACCCATTCCGGCATATTTCTGCTCATCCGGCAATCCTAAATATTTGGCAGTCGCACCGGTCGAGATGATCAGCGTTTCCGTCTCAATCACTTTCTCACCGTCAATCGTCACTTTATAGGGAGCAGCAGACAAATCTGTCTCAGTCGCAATGCCAACGCGGATATCAGCACCGAAACGGGCAGCCTGCTTCCGCAAGTCTTCCATCAGTTCCGTACCGGTAACGCCTTCGGGATAACCGGGAAAATTCTCTACTTCGGTAGTAGTCGTAAGCTGTCCGCCCGGCTGAATGCCTTCGTAGAGGACAGGGGACAGATTTGCACGTGAAGCATAGATAGCCGCAGTATAACCGGCAGGGCCTGAACCGATAATCAGGCAACGAACTTTTTCATTCTGAGTTGTATTCATCGTTTTATGATTTATGAGTTATGATTGATAATTTATGGATTATGATTTATGCGTCGATAATAAAATCATAATTCATAAATCACCTCAAATCTATTATTTCAGCATCAGGATAGTCTTTTTCGTTAAAAACAAAATAGCTATCCGGTTGGTTTACTCCCGTTTTCATTTTGCTGATACGGATCGTACTGCTGATCCCATTCTTTGAAAAAACGGCGATCGAAGCAGGAAGACCGGAAAACTTCTCTATCTGGAGCTCCACCCGTACGATATCGCTTTTCTTTTTAGGAACCAGCTCGATATCATGAGCAGCTTTGCCGCTCGGAGCCGTGCTCTCGCCCTTATATTTAGCGGTAAATCCTTTTTCATAGGAACGGAGCAACAGGGCCGGATTCGTAGCCTGCAACTCCTCGCCGGTCGGGGTGGAAACATTGACTTCCTCATTACGCTCAACAAACGACCATTGTGTCGTTCCATCAAACCAAGTGATCATATCAGGAGTCTTCAGTACGAATTTATCACCTTTAATATCGATCGTACCATCAAAGCTTTCCGACACTTTCTGCACATCCGAACGTGTCTGCATCGTAAAGTAAGCAGTCAAGCCGTTAGAATCTTCATAAGCAGAAGCAGCCTTATCCAAAATGGACGTAGCGTTCTGTGCCAATACCCTCACACCGGATATAGTCCAAAAACACAGGAAAACAACAGCCAAAATGCGGCAAACTTTTATTTTATTATCTCTTTTCATGTCGTTTTTTATTTATGATTTAAACTCCCAATCATTAGCAGATCTCAAAAAGGGCTTATAGCACTCAAAACATGTCAATATAGATAAACCAACAGCCCATCCCCATAACTCATAAATCATTTCAACGAATTCAACAACTGCTCCAGGCTGTATTCGTCCTGAATCAAGACCTGACGGGCTTTACTACCCTCGAAAGGACCGACAATACCCGCCGCCTCCAATTGATCCATCAAGCGACCTGCACGGTTGTAACCGATTGCAAACTTTCGCTGGATAAGCGAAGTCGAACCCTGCTGCTGGATCACAATCAGACGGGCTGCTTCATCGAACAACGGGTCCCGATCCGACAGATCCACCGTCCCGGCCGAAGAAGATTCACCGCCTTCACCTATATATTCAGGCAACAAATAAGCAGTCGGATAAGCCACCTGCGCACCGACATAATTCACGATATCTTCCACTTCCGGCGTATCGACAAACGCACACTGAACACGCGTCGGCTCGCTGCTTCCGGTAATCAGAACCAGCATATCTCCCTTACCGATCAAACGGTTAGCCCCCGGGGTATCCAAAATCGTACGGGAGTCAATCTGAGACATCACCTTAAACGCAATACGGCTCGGGAAGTTACTCTTGATCGTCCCTGTAATCACTTTCGTATCCGGGCGCTGGGTTGCCAAGATCATATGGATACCAACCGCACGAGCCTTAGCCGCTATACGCGAGATCGGCAACTCGATCTCTTTGCCAGAAGTCGCAATCAAGTCGGCAAACTCATCGACGATTGCAACGATATAAGGCAGAAACCGATGTCCTTTCTCCGGATTCAGACGGCGGGAAATGAATTTTTCATTATATTCCTTTATATTACGCGCCGAAGCCTCCACCAATAATTTATAACGATTTTCCATCTCGATCACCAAAGAGTTCAAAGTCGCCACCGCATCCCCCGGCTCCGTCACGATCGGTTTATCGGCATTCGGCAATTTCGCCAGATAATGGCGTTCGATCTTCGAATAAATGCTAAATTCCACCTGCTTGGGATCGACCATCACGAACTTCAATTCGGCCGGATGCTTCTTATACAGCAAAGAGGTGATAATCGCATTCAAGCCGACCGATTTACCTTGTCCGGTCGCACCAGCCACCAACAGGTGGGGAGTCTTGCACAAGTCGAACATAAACACTTCGTTGACAATCGTCCTTCCGATCGCCACCGGCAAATCATACGTACATTCCTGGAATTTACGCGAAGCGACCACCGACTGCATCGAAACAGTCTGCGGCTTATTGTTCGGAACCTCGATTCCGATCGTTCCTTTACCCGGCATCGGTGCGATAATACGGATCTGCAAGGCTGAAAGGCTCAAAGCAATGTCATCTTCCAGATTCTTAATCTTGGAAATACGCACACCTGCTTCCGGGATGATCTCATAGAGCGTAACCGTCGGTCCGACCGTCGCCTTGATAGAAGCGATATTGATACCGAAGTCCTCCAACGTCCGCTTGATCATCTGCTGGTTCTCTTCCAGTTCTTCGCGGTTTACCTCGACATTGCCCGAATCATAAAATTTCAACAGGTCGAGCGTCGGGAACATATAACGGGACAAGTCCAGGCGTGGATCATATTTACCCAATTGAGACTGATCGAATTCCTCCTCTTCTTCGGGCACTTCCACTTCGAAAATCGTGTTATTGCCATTGCCGGCCTCGACAACCGGATCATCCCCACGGGCTACTTCAAATTCAAAATCATCCTTTTGCGGGACTTCCGTTTCCACTTCGGCTTTCCGCATCTCGGTTTCCGTATCGAAAACATACTCGTCCGGCCCGATGTTTTCTTCTACTGTCTCACGATATGCAACAGGCTGAGGTGCAGCCACTGTTTTTTCAACAGGGGCATAAACCTCTGCTTCCCCTTCCACATCTTCTTCCTCTTCCGGCACTTCCGTCGTTTCACTCTTATCCCGTTTCAAACGGTTCTTTAGCCATCCGAAAGAGAAGACATTTTGCAGGAACGGGATCGTCCGTTTACTGGTGAAGATCGCAACAATCAGGAACAAGCCGACCAGCAGCAGGACCGTTCCCGGTATCCCGATATTATTCATCATCACCTCCGACAAATAATATCCGTGCTGTCCCCCCAAATAAATAAACGTATCTTCATATCCGCGGATAAAGATAAAAGCAAAGAACAACGATCCCCATATCAGCATGGCCGCACTGAACAGGAAACGTTTCAACAACGATACCCGGCTCAGGTTCATTAGCTTCGCTCCGACTGAACCGAGGAAAAACAGGATCAGGAAAGAAGAAATCCCAAACCACCGGTTCATCAGCAAATCGGCAAGAAAAGCCCCGCGCACCCCCGTCCAGTTCTCTACTGATCCACGATTGATCACCAGGTCCGACAACGGGATATTCTCGATCTTGCTCTGGTCCGCCCCTCCCGTAAAGAAAAACGAAATCAATGCCAGACCTACATATATGGTAACAATGGAAATAACCAATCCGGTAATAAAACGGGTCCGCTCGCTGGTAAAAAAGTTCCGAATCCCTTTAAATTTACTTTCCCCGTTATTCGTATTTTGTTTTGCAGTCGTCTTTTTAGCCATTACACAATTAAATTTACAACACGCAAATGTACATAGAAAATTTCAAGTTCCCTACGACATTCGCATTTCCCTTAGGCTCCAATCTCAAAATTCCGGCAAAACATTTGGGTGCGGTATCCTATATTAGCTTTACAAAGAAAAAATTGCTACTTTTGCAGATTATAAACGCAAGGTATCTACTAAGATAATTAGCATGGAAAAAGAGAACAACCCGATATACGAACGCAATACGCTGGAATTCGTAACAGTTGCACTGGAATTTTGTACGTTTGTCGAGAACGCCGGCAATACCGGTCTTTTCGACTTTCTGGATAAGGCAGTCAAGATCTTGCCCTTGCTGTATCTGAAAGCCACCCTTCTACCCGAAGCGGAAGAAGACGAAGATGCAGAACCGGAATTGACCGTCACGGAAGATATGTACGAATCGGTCCGCAACCGGATCGCCGGACTGCTCGGAGAAAAAGACTCCTATCTCGAAACGTTCCATCCGGATATG
The DNA here is from genome assembly GCF_001915675.1 of Parabacteroides sp. merdae-related_45_40. Lineage (NCBI taxonomy): Bacteria > Pseudomonadati > Bacteroidota > Bacteroidia > Bacteroidales > Tannerellaceae > Parabacteroides > Parabacteroides sp. merdae-related_45_40. The sequence continues at coordinate 10,182 of NZ_MNQY01000124.1, forward strand.
CAATACAGCGACACGCCGATCGCCGCCTTTATCTCGGAGAATCTGGCCGATGTTTACCAAGATACGGGTAATTTCATCTCTCTGTTCCGTCAAGGCAATGAAGAAGTTATGCTCGAGGCAATCGTATTGTGTCGTAAAAACTTCTGCGAATTCTGGGGACAACAATTATTAAACGCATTAAAAGCACTCCACGCCGTGCGATACAGCGATGAAGAACTTTTAGAAACCGACAAAGAAGAATGACACAACAATACACACATTCGATAACAAAAGAGGCAATATCCGAGCTTCCCTTAGAAGAATTTACCGGAAGGATCATTGTGATCGACACATTGAGGGATGTTGAGAAAGCAGTCGGCTACCTCTCCGAATTCCAGTCCGTTGGGTTCGACACGGAAACCCGTCCGAGCTTCAAGAAAGGACAACGTTACAAAATATCGCTTATGCAAATATCGACCGACGAAGCCTGTTTTCTGTTCCGCCTGAACCGGATCGGTATTCCGGAAGCATTGGAAGAATTTCTGGCAAATGAAAAGGTGCTGAAGATAGGCCTTTCACTGCGCGACGATTTCGGGGCGATGCGGAAACGCACGGACATACAACCCGCCAACTTCCTGGACTTGCAGAATTATGTCGGGCAGTTCGGCATCGAAGACGCCAGCCTGCAAAAGATATACGCCATCCTCTTCAACAAGAAAATCTCGAAAGGACAGCGTCTGAGCAACTGGGAAGCCGACGTCCTCAGCGACGCACAGAAAAAATATGCAGCCCTTGACGCATGGGCCTGCCTGAAAATATACAATCAATTGAAACAGATATAAATGAAGGAGTGTAAAGTATTTCTCAAACCGAAAAAAGAGGAATCGTTGCTACGTTTCCACCCGTGGGTATTCTCCGGTGCTATCCAAACAATCGAAGGTGAACCGGAAGAAGGCGACTTGGTAGAAGTTTATGGTACGAACGGACGCTTTTTAGGTATCGGACATTATCAGATAGGCAGTATCGCCGTACGCATCTTATCTTTCAAGCCGGTCACGATAGATGCCGCTTTCTGGGAAGAACGCATCCGTATCGCTTACACACTGCGCCAGACACTGGAACTTGCCGGAGTGGAGAACAACAATACATATCGATTGGTGCATGGAGAAGGAGATAATCTTCCGGGACTAGTCATCGACATGTATGCCCACACCGCCGTCATGCAGGCGCATTCTGTCGGCATGCACTATGCACGCCATCAGATTGCCGAAGCCCTGAAAGCCGTGTTGGGAGATTCTTTACAGAACATATATTACAAATCGGAAGCGACTTTGCCTTACAAGGCCAACTTAGACAGCGAAGACGGCTACCTGTACGGTGGTGAAGTGGAGGACATCGCTCTTGAGAACGGCCTGAAATTCTGTGTCGACTGGCAAAAGGGGCAAAAGACTGGTTTCTTTGTCGATCAGCGCGAAAACCGGTCGTTGCTGGAACGCTATGCCAAAGGACGCTCCGTACTGAACATGTTCTGCTACACTGGCGGCTTCTCGTTCTATGCCATGCGGGGAGGAGCCAAGGTCGTTCACTCGGTCGACAGCTCTGCCAAAGCGATCTCGCTGACCAACAGGAACGTGGAATTGAACTTTCCAGGTGATCCGCGCCACGAAGCTTATGCGGAAGACGCTTTCAAATATCTCGAAAAGATGGGAAGCAACTACGATCTCATCATCCTGGATCCACCAGCTTTCGCCAAACATAAAAACGTATTGCGCAATGCCTTGCAAGGTTACCGCAAACTGAACGCCATCGCTTTCGAAAAGATCAAGCCAGGAGGTATCCTGTTCACCTTCTCCTGCTCGCAGGTGGTAAGCAAAGAAAACTTCCGTCTGGCCGTATTCAGTGCTGCCGCCCAGTCCGGGCGCAGTGTCCGCATCCTGCACCAACTGACACAACCCGCCGACCATCCGGTCAACATTTACCATCCGGAAGGGGAATATCTGAAAGGGCTGGTACTTTATGTAGAGTGAGAAGAGGTATGAATTATGATTTATCATTTATCATCGATGCATAAGTCATAAATCATAATTCATAAATTTAACTGAGGAAGGCATAAAATATATACGGAAATATTTCTTTATTTCGTAATAGGTTGTACCTTTGTCTCGCTTTTAAGAGAGATAGAAGTATTATTATATAAGTAAAACATAAAAACTTATTATTATGTCTAAAGTAACAGTTGTTGGCGCCGGTAATGTAGGTGCTACTTGCGCAAATGTTCTTGCCTTCAATGAAGTGGCAGACGAAGTTGTAATGCTTGACGTTAAGGAAGGTGTTTCCGAAGGTAAAGCAATGGATATGATGCAGACTGCTCAACTGCTGGGTTTCGATACTACAGTTACAGGTTGCACAAACGACTACGAAAAAACAGCTAACTCTGACGTTGTTGTCATCACTTCAGGTATTCCTCGTAAACCAGGTATGACTCGCGAAGAACTGATCGGTGTTAACGCTGGTATCGTTAAGAGTGTTGCTCAGAACATCCTGAAATATTCTCCGAACGCAATCCTGGTAGTGATCTCCAACCCGATGGATACAATGACTTACCTGTCATTGAAGTCTCTGGGTCTGCCGAAAAACCGTATCATCGGTATGGGCGGTGCTCTGGATAGCTCCCGTTTCAAATATTTCTTGTCACAGGCTTTAGGTTGCAATGCTAACGAAGTCGAAGGTATGGTAATCGGCGGTCACGGTGACACGACTATGATCCCGTTGGCTCGTCTGGCTACTTACAAAGGTATTCCCGTAAGTAAGTTGTTGAGCGCTGAAAAACTGCAGGAAGTTGTCGCTTCCACTATGGTCGGCGGTGCTACACTGACTAAGCTGTTAGGTACTTCCGCATGGTATGCACCGGGTGCAGCAGGAGCTTATGTTGTCGAGTCTATCATCCACAACCAGAAGAAGATGATTCCTTGTTCCGTTTACTTGGAAGGTGAATACGGAGAATCCGATCTTTGCATCGGCGTTCCTGTTATCCTGGGTAAGAACGGTATCGAAAAGATCGTTGAACTGGAATTGACAGCTGAAGAAAAAGAACTCTTCGCCAAGAGTGCAGCAGCCGTTCACAAAACAAACGAAGCGTTGAAAGAAGTCGGCGCTCTTTAATAATCGGAAAAAAGGTTTGATAATATAGAAAAGAGGATAGTCCTTCGGGGTTATCCTCTTTTTGTCTATACACCTTCTCCATCTTATAGTTCATATTAAATGATATAAGTTCATTTTTAGGCAGATATGAATCATTTCAACTTCACCCACCCTTTGACACTTTTCGATTATCATGTCATACAAGGGTGAAGGCAGACAACCGGACTGCCTTCACCTCAAAAATTTGCCTTCACCCTGTCTCGCCCAGATTCGGGTTGGCCATGCCCCCATCTTCACGTCCACCTATATATATTAAATGAAAAACAAGGATACTACAATATCAATTAATCAACAAATACACAGGTATTAACAGCTATTTCTACCACTCCTTACCTTTTTGCCCTTAGTCGAAAAGGTTTTTGACCTGTGTCGAAAGGGCTTTTGACCAAGGGCGAAAAGGTTTTCGACTAAAGGCAAAAGGTCTATGAGCAGGCTGTTTGACAATAGAAGCATGCCAATTGTCACTTAAATTAGCAGATTTAAACCATAACTTACTTCAATTCCCGAATCTTGATATTGCGGAACCAGATCGGATAACCATGATCCTGCAAACCGATATACCCTTCATGGGAAATGCCTTCCTGGAAGCCTTGGAAATCTTTGAATTTGCTATTGGCAACCATATCATCCCATTCTTTGCTCCACAAGGTATACTGAACGACCTTCTTTCCATTCTGGGTATGCGTCACTTTGCCATCCTTCACCTTGATCACAATCGTGTTCCATTCGCCGGCAGGTTTTACCGTTTTCGGATCGGCAGGGAGCATATCATACAAAGAACCGGCAAGGTGGTTTGCCAGCTTGTTGTCGGTTGCATCCACATTATCCAGAACCTGTACTTCGGGAGCTGCATAATAGATCGGTTTGCCCGGAACTTCGCGTACATAATAGAAGATACCTGAATTTCCCATTTTACTGGTTTTCCAATCTACAGACAGCTCAAAGTTCTTGAACTTCTTTTCCTTATACAGGATATCGCCTCCTGCACCGTGTCCAGGTTTTTTGCCCGGAGCGGTAAAGACTTTCATCGCCTCGTCTTCGATTACCCAGTTCGGGGCCATACCGGTACTGTTACATTGTCTCCAACCGGTAAAATCTTTCCCGTTGAACAGCAAAGTCCAACCTTGTTTCTTTTCTTTTTCAGTCAACGTGTTATTCGCTTTTTGCGCAAAAGAAGGGACAGCAGCCATAACTGCTAAAAGAACCACAAACGATTTAAATAAGTTTTTCATGTTACATTTCATTTTTAGATTAGACATTGAGAATATAAAACTCAACAAAGATAAATAAAAAAAGAGCTGCTCCATAAAGAACAACTCTTTCTTTTCTGTCGGATAATCCTATTTTATTTGATGATGCCCAATTTCGAAGCACTGATGAAGTCGATGATATGCTGGATTTCGTCGCTCATCGGCACCTGGTCCTTAATCATCAGCAAGGCATCGAATATACTGGTGTTACCTTGATAGATGATACGGTAAGCATGGCTGATATGTTTTACGATCTTTTCGCTCATGCCTTCGTGCATCAGGATTACGGAGTTTACCCCGTAATAGGTCGTCGGCTCCAATGCAGCCACGATATAAGGAGGCACATCCTTGCGGAAGCGGCAACCGGTCTGCGTCATCGACCAGGTTCCGACACGACATCCCTGGCTCACCAGCACGTTACCTCCGAAAATCACATAATCTTCAATCATGCAGTTGCCGGAAATCTTGCTCCCGTATCCGAACACACTGTGATTGCCGATATGCGTGTCGTGGGAAACATGCACGCCTTCATGCAGGAAATTGCCATTACCGATAACCGTCTTCCCGCCAGAATTGGTCGCACGGTTGATCACTACGTTTTCACGGATCACATTGTCATCTCCGATTTCGACGATCGTATCATCTCCCTTATAGTTAAAATCCTGCGGTTCGGCAGCAATGACAGCACCATTGAAGATGCGGTTCCTCTTTCCCATACGGGTTCCACTCATGATACTGACATGAGGCATGATCTCGCAGTCATCACCGATTTCTACATTCTTATCGATGTATGCAAACGGATGGACGGTTACGTTCGCTCCTAACTTCGCGCTTGCATCTACATAAGCTAACGGACTAATCATAATAATCACCTTTTAAATTGTCAATTGCTTTTTACTCTCTTCCGCCACCGACGGCACTATATAAATTGATAACAGCCTGCATACGCTGGACATTGTCGGAGACTTCCGTCAACTGCGCACTGAGCAGACTCTGCTGGGCAGAAAGAATTTCCAGATAAGTGGACTGTCCGGATTGGAACAAAGCATTAGTATAGGTTACCGCCTTTTCCAACTCTTCTATCTGAGCCTTGTCCTGGATAAGTTTTCTATTGGTAGCATCATAAAGATGCAAAGCGTCACTCACTTCCTTTCCCGCTTCCAGAATCGTCTGCTGGTAGTTCATCTTGGCAATCTGTTCTTCCGCTTTTGAGATTTTCAGGTTGGCCACCAGCTTACCATTGTTAAAGATAGGCTGTGCCAACGAAGCCAACGCCTGAAACATAAACTGTCCCGGATTGGAAACCGTAACACCCGAACCATTCGTCCAACCGGCTGTCGCCGTAATATTGATTCCCGGATAAAAAGCGGCACGGGCCTTATTAGTCGTATAATAAGCGCTGGCCAATGTCATCTCGGCCACCTTCACATCCGGACGGTTTTCCAACAACTGCAAAGGAACACCAGCCATCAGCTCTTTTGGCATCACCTGGTCTTCAAGCGTACTGCGGTCGATAGGCTGCGGTGCTTTCGCTAGCAATACAGATAAGGAGTTCTCCACTTCACGCACCTGACGCTTCAGTTCGATCAACGAACCGGATACCTGATGGTACACGGCACGCATCTGAACAACTGCGGCTTCTGTTGTCATGCCGGCAACCTTCATCGCCTCCATAGCCCGCACATTTTCTTTGTAGATATCTACCGTCTTGGAAGTAATCTCCACCTGGCGGTCCAACATCAACAGAGTGAAGTAGGCATTGGCGATTCCGCCGATCAGCTGCGAGCGTATCGCTTGCTGCGTGTACTGGCTCTGCAAGTAAGCGGCTTTCTGCCCGCGGCTCGCATTCAATAGTTTACCAAACAAATCGACTTCCCAGCTAGCTGCCGCCGGCAAGGTATAGGCTTTCACATACCCCGTATTTTCCATTTTGGTTATGGTTCCTTGCGGAGCCAGATTCAAAGAAGGGAGGAAAGACAGGCGAGCGGAAGTCAACAACAATTTGGCCTCCTCTACCCTCAGGATAGCGGCTTGCATATCCACATTGTTTGCCAATCCCTCTTCGATCAAGGCCTGCAATTTAGGATCACGAAAAACTTCCTTCCAGGGCAGGTTTCCCATATTGGCCGTATCTGTTGCTGCCAACGTGTCGGTGGCAGAGACCGGATCACGGTAGATACCGGAAGTTTCGATCGTATCCGGACGGTCATATGCCTTATAGATATGGCAACTGCTCAAAAGAGCGGTTGCACATACCATATATATAATCTGTTTCTTCATTGTCATCTCTTATTTTGTTTTTGCGTACTGTTCTATTTCCGTATTCATATCGCTGTTATCCAAATCTTCCCATTCGATAGGTTTGAATTTCTCCTGCAAGTACTGGAATACCACAAACAAAACCGGAACAATAAAAATCTGGAAGATCATACCGATGAACATACCTCCGATGGCGGCAGTACCCAAAGTACGGTTACCGTGAGCACCTACACCGAACGCGAACATCATAGGCAACAGACCGACTACCATAGCCAACGATGTCATCAGGATAGGACGTAGACGAGCGGCAGCACCTAAAACGGCAGCCCACGTGATACTCATACCCATACGGCGACGATCAAGGGCAAACTCTACGATCAGGATGGCGTTCTTCGCCAACAAACCGACCAACATGATCAAGGCGATCTGCATATAGATATTGTTGGACATCGTACCTAAGATCATCTTCAAAGCCGGGATATTACCCAAAGCAGCCCATCCCTGTACGAACAGGAAGCTACCCATCAAACCGAACGGAATGGAAAGCAATACTGCCAACGGCAGAATATAACTTTCATACTGGGCGCTCAGCAGCAAATAAACGAATACGAAACAGAGCAGGAAGATCAAACCGGTCGTGCTGCCGCTGGTTTCAGCCTCTTCACGCGCCATACCACCCAACTCGTATCCGAAACCGGTCGGAAGTGTCGTACCGGCAACCTCCTCGATCGCTTTCAATGCTTGCCCACTGGTGTATCCATCCGCCGGCGCAACCATCACTTTAATAGATGTATACATATTGAAACGGCTGATAATATCCGGTCCATACACTTTCTTGATAGACACGAACTGCGAGATTGGAGCCATTTCGTTTCCATTGCGGACTTTGATATTCTTCAACGATTCCAAATTGGTACGCAAAGCCGGATCAGCCTGGACCATCACACGGTACATCTTACCGAAACGGTTGAAGTTGGAGGCATACAAACCACCATAATATCCCTGCATGGTTGCCAGAATATCACTCGGACTGATACCCACCTTCTTGCAGGCAGCCGCATCGATATCGATCATATACTGCGGGAAGTTAGGGTTGAAGGTACTCTGTGCCGACTTGATTTCAGGACGCGCTGTCAAAGCAGCCATATATTGCTTCGTCACATCGAAGAATTTTTCCAGATCACCACCAGTCTTATCCTGCATGTTCAACTCGATATCACTGGATGCGGAATACCCTGGGATCATAGGCGGAGTAAAGAACAGCACCTGTGCATCCTTCACAATCTTTTGCGCACGCATGAACAAACTGCCATACACAATATCCGAACTCTGCATCATGGAACGTTCTTCCCAATCTTTCAACTTGATAATGAACGAACCGTATGAAGGCCCCTGGCCACCGATAAAGCTGAAACCAATAATGGCCGTACGCGATTTGACTGCCGGGTCGGCAGCGATCAGGCTATCCACCTTGTTCATCACCTCTATCGTACGTTCCTGGGAAGTTCCCGGAGGCAGCGTCACCGCTCCCATGATCGTACCGGTATCTTCATTCGGAACCATACCTGTCGGGGTCACATTCATCAAAACAACAAGCAGGACGATACATCCGGCAACGATACCAAACGAAAGCCATTTCTTTTGGATAAAGAATACAACACGTTTTTTATAGCTGTTCAGCAAAGAGTCGTATGCGGCATTGAAAGAAGAGTGGAAACGGGAGACGAAAGTCGATTTCTTCTCATGCCCTTCTTCGTGCGGCTTCAAGAACATCGCACACAGAGCCGGACTCAGCGTCAAGGCGTTCAATGCAGACAAACCGATCGAGATAGCCATCGTCAAACCGAACTGGCGATAGAATGTACCGGCCGTACCGCTCATGAAACTTACCGGAATAAACACGGACATCATGACCAACGTAATGGAGACGATAGCACCGCCCAGCTCGTTCATGGCATCGATAGAAGCCAGTTTCGCTGATTTGTATCCCTGATCCAGCTTGGCATGGACACCCTCGACGACCACGATCGCATCATCGACCACGATCGCAATGGCGAGCACCATAGCACAAAGAGTCAGCAAGTTCAAGCTAAAGCCGATCAGCGATAGCATGAAGAACGTACCGATCAATGCTACCGGGATCGCGATAGCCGGAATCAAAGTCGAACGTAAATCCTGCAAGAAGATATACACAACGATGAATACCAGGATGAAAGCTTCAATCAATGTCTTGAGCACCTCGTGAATAGAAGCGTACAAGAAGTCGTTGGCATTCATACCGACGTCGATCTTCAAGCCCGGAGGCAATATCTTTTCTGTTTCTTCCAGCAGGTTCTGGATATTATTGATGGTTTCCGTCGCATTGGTTCCTGCCATCTGGTAAACGATACAGGTTACGGCGCTATGGCCGTTTACTTTATTGACAAAGTTATAAGTCAGACGTCCCAATTCGATATCGGCGATATCTTTCATACGGAGCACTTCACCATCCGGCAAAGCTTTCACGACCATGTTCTCAAATTCGCTTACTTCCTGCAAACGTCCCTTATAACGGATCGTATACTGGAAACTCTGGTTACCCCGTTCACCAAACGAACCAGGAGCGGCTTCCACGTTCTGCTCAGCCAAGACACCTGCAACGTCATTCGGAACCAGTTTATACTGTGCCATCACATCCGGCTTCAACCAAATACGCATGGAGTAGTCGGTTCCTAACACATTCGCATCCCCCACACCTGGTACACGCTGTACTTCCGGAATCAGGTTGATCTTGGCATAGTTCTCGATAAATCGCTGGTCGTAACGGTCCTCGGCATCATAAACAGAGAACACGATCAACATGGAGTTCTGACGTTTCTGAGTCGTCACACCGATCTGGGTTACTTCGGCCGGCAGCAAACCTTGTGCCATCGAAACACGATTCTGCACATTGACGGCAGCCATGTCAGGATCGGTACCCTGTTTAAAATAAATGGAGATTTCGGCCGATCCGTTATTCGAAGCCGACGAAGTCATGTACATCATGTTCTCCACACCATTGATCTGATCTTCCAGCGGCGCAATCACACTATTCAATACCGTCTGTGCGTTTGCCCCCGTATAAGTAGCTTTCACCGAAACGGTTGGAGGGGCAATATCCGGATATTGGGTAATTGGCAAGGACAGCAAGCCTAATATACCCAGTATGACAATCAAGATGGAGATCACCGTTGAGAGCACCGGGCGGTTTATAAATCTATCTAATTTCATATCTTCTGTTTTTAACGAACAAATGGAAGTTATTAATTAAAAGCGGTCTTCAGATTACCTTCGTTCTGGTCTTTCAAGGCCTGATCATATTTCGCTTTCTGCTGTTCCGGCGTGATCGGCTGAATAGCCTGGCCGTCATGGAGGTTCTGTACGCCTTCAATCACGATTTTGTCACCGGATTTCAAACCATTTGTCACCAGGTAATTCTTCCCGTCATCCAGATTAGAGATCTGAATCTCCGTATTCTTCACGGAATTGTCCGCCTGCAAGACGAAAACAAACTTTTTGTCCTGGATTTCGACAGTAGCGGACTGAGGGATAATAATAATCCCATCCATCGTGTATGGGAATATGATGTTGCCGGTACCGCCGCTTCTCAATATATTTTTATCATTCGGGAAAACAGCACGCATGCTGACAGACCCGGTTGACTGGTCGATTACACCGCTAACGGCATCGATCTTGCCTTCCGACTGATAAGTTGTGCCGTCAGACAGCTGCAAGCGGACAGCCGGCATCTTTTCCAGCTGTTCTTTCAAAGTGCCCCCGGCTCTTGTCAGACGCAGCAGCTCTTTCTCCGTCATAGAAAAATAAACATACACGTCGTTGATTTCGGATACGGTTGTCAACGGCTGCGAAACAGAAGGGCTGACCAGACTTCCGATACGGTACGGAAATGTACCGACAACGCCATTCGACGGGCTTGTCACCGTACAGAAAGATAAATTCTGATTTGCGCTTACCAAAGATGCTTCTGCCTGAGCCAGGCTTGCCTTGGCAGACATAAGCTGGTTGACCGCTGTCTGATACTCAAAATCACTGATAATCTTCTGATCGAACAAAGCCTTTTTATTCTTTTCGGTCAGGGTCAAAGTAGCGACATTGGCTTTAGCCATCTCGACAGCCGCTTTTGCCTGTCCGACCGCAGCAGCATACTGGGTCGGATCGATCTGGAACAAAGCCTGCCCTTTACGAACTGTTGCTCCTTCATCCACACATAACTTAACGATAAAACCCGAAACCTGGGGGCGTACCTCAATATCCTGCGTTCCTCTGATCGTCGCCGGATAGGATGTTGTCTGGTCGCTCGTTGTCGAATTGACAGCAAGGACAGCAAATTCATTATCCCCTAACTTCATACCGCTTTGATTGTTCCCGCAAGCGGTTAATAAAGATACCCCTACTGCAAACAATGCAATTTGCCTTAATTGGGTAATAGTAGTTCTCAACATTTGTTTATCCATATTCATTATTATATATCTTCTATACTATTCTTGTTTTAGTCATTAGAAGGCCATCAAAAAGCCATCGCAACGGGTGAGATCCGCTGCATCCATAGTAAAAAAATTCCACAACGATGCTGTCCTAAACTTATGGGTTCATAGCCTATTCCTCATAAAAAGCGTACAAATGTAGAATCTTTTTGTTGTACTTTTTCCGTTTATACAATCTTTTATACTAAAAAATTGCTTATTTTATATTTCTGTATCAGAGATATATTGAGAATTTGACCAATCGAAAATATATTCGTTTAAATTGATACATAATTTTAACACAGAATTTGTTTATTCAATAATTTATCCTAATTTTACGGCTTATATAACCTAAATAATCAATTCATATGGAACCAAAGTTTATGATATCGGAAGTGTTCGGCACTTCATGGAAGTACACTAAATCTCAGATCTGGGTACTGGTAGGGCTGTTTATCGGATATTTTATCCTGTCATCAATCATTAGTCTGTTCGGTATGCCAGCGCAAGGTTCGATGGTCGGTAAGATCATCGTGAATCTGATCAGTGCCGTCATATCCAGTGCTTTCATGTTGGGCTACATAAAAAATCTGTTCCAGACAATGGATGGAGAAGAACCACAGTTTTCCGCATACGGGCAGCAATCCCGTAAAATCTTCACTTATCTTATTGCCAGTATCATTATGGGGATCGCAGTGGCTATCGGAATATTCTTACTGATTGTTCCGGGTATCTATCTGGCTATCCGCCTGCAATTTTATTCTGCCTATATCGTAGAGGAAGACTGCGGAATTATAGAATCACTGCAAAAAAGCTGGGACTTGACTAAAGGACAGGGGATGCCGTTGTTTTTATTACTGTTGGCCATGATCGGCACTGCGATCGTCGGTTGCATCTTGTTCTTCGTCGGACTCTTTGTCGCCGTTCCTCTTATCTATATGATGCAGTGCTACACATTCAGAAAATTAAATACGATTTCAACAGAAGAAGAAGTACAACAACTATAATATCAAATCATAAATAGACAACAGCCCGCAAAAATAAACATTCTGCGGGCTGTATAGCTTTCCGATCTATGGGTAAGACATATAGAATCAAAGACATTGCAGAGATGTCCGGAGTTTCGACCGGAACCGTCGACCGCATATTGCACAACCGAGGCAAAGTATCCGAAGAGGCACAGAAAAAAGTAGAAAAAGTTTTAAAAGAAATAGACTATCACCCGAACCTGATAGCCCGTTCCCTTGCACTAAAAAAGAACTACCATTTTATCACACTGATTCCTTCTTTTACAAAAGGCGAATATTGGGATAAACTTTGCGAAGGAATAGATAAAGCAGAGCAGGAACTTTTCAGCTACAACGTAGAAGTCGAACGTATGTGCTTCAATCAATACGACAAAAGCAGTTTCGACGAGCTCATTCCCCGGATCGAAAAAGCCGACTGTCAGGGAGTCGTGATTGCAACACAGTTCCATGACAGTGTCGTCAAGTTGGCATCCCGGCTGGATCAGTTACAAATACCTTACATACTGATAGACGCATTCATTGAAAACACCAATTGCGTGGCCTATTACGGGACCAACTCGTATGATTCCGGATACATTGCCGGCCGTTTGCTATACGAACAAATCAACCCGACCGAAAATATCGCAATCTTCCGCTTTATCCGCAAAGGAGAAATGCAGGTAACCCAGGTCATGAAACGCGAGGAAGGCTTCAGGACTTATCTGGCAGAAAAGAACTATAACGGACGTATCTATTCTGTACAATTACATGCCGACGAACCGGAAAAGAACATAAGCATACTGAATACTTTCTTAGAAGAGCATAAGGAGGTGAACGCTGGTATCATATTCAATTCCCGTGCCCACTTACTGGGAAAATACTTCCGTGATAAAGGAGAGAATTTCAGATTGATCGGCTATGATGTGATAGACCCGAATATCACTTGCCTAAATGACGGTTCCATCACGCACCTGATCGCCCAACGGCCGGAAGTGCAGGGATTCAATTGCATACGGGCACTGTTCCGCCATTTAGTCCTCAAAGAAAAAGTGGAACAGATCAATTATATGCCGATTGATATCCTGATGAAAGAGAATATCAAATACTACAACAATTATATTTGAAAACATAAAAAGGTATTTTTTATCCGTTTTCTTTTTGTTTGATAAATAAATACTATACTTTTGTGCCCAATGTGTGCGCGAGCACAATAAGATAGTAACAATGAAATTATCACAATCATAAACAATAAAAATATGGCTAATTTATTTTGCGTTAAAGACAAAGTTGTCATTATTACCGGTGGAGCCGGGATCTTAGGCAGAGGTATTGCTGGTCATCTTGCTGAAGAAGGTGCTAAAATCGTTATTCTTGACCGTGCAGCCGAAGTTGGTGAACAAATTGTAGCCGACATCAAAGCTAAAGGAGGAGAAGCAAGCTTCTTCCTGACCGACGTATTAAACAAAGAAATTCTGGAACAGAACAAAAAAGATATCCTGGCCAAATATGGTCGTATCGATGCATTGCTGAATGCAGCCGGCGGTAATATGGCTGGCGCGACTATCGGACCGGACAGCACGATTTTCGACCTGAACATCGACGCTTTCCGTAAGGTGGTAGACCTGAACCTGTTCGGAACAGTTCTCCCGACAATGGTATTTGCCGATGTAATGGCTAACCAAAGAGAAGGTGCTATCGTTAACTTCTCTTCCGAATCCGCCTTGCGCCCGCTTACCCGCGTCGTGGGTTATGGTGCTGCCAAAGCCGCCATTTCCAACCTGACTAAATACTTGGCCGGTGAACTGGCGATCAAATTCGGAGAAGGTTTGCGTGTAAATGCAATTGCTCCGGGATTCTTCCTGACGGAACAGAACCGTACTTTGATGACAAATCCGGACGGATCTTACACTCCACGTGCTGAATCTGTCATTGCACATACTCCGTTCAGACGTCTGGGTACACCGGATGAATTATTTGGTACAATCCAATACTTGATCAGCGACGCTTCCAAATTCGTAACCGGAACAATCGCTATCGTAGACGGTGGTTTTGATGCATTCTCTATTTAATCTCACAATTAAAAACAAGACATTATGTATTTATGTGAACAAACATGGCGCTGGTACGGACCGAACGATCCTGTTAGTCTTTCCGATATCCGCCAAGCCGGCGCTACCGGAATTGTAAATGCCTTGCATCATATCCCGAACGGAGAAGTATGGACTGTCGAAGAAATACAGAAACGCAAGGATATGATCGAAGCAGCCGGCTTACGCTGGAGCGTAGTGGAAAGTGTTCCCGTACACGAACATATCAAAACACAAAGTGGAGACTTCCAGAAATATATCGACAACTATAAAGAAAGTATCCGTAACTTGGCTGCATGTGACATCCGTGTGATTACTTACAATTTTATGCCGGTTCTGGACTGGACCCGTACAAACTTGGCTTACACCATGCCTGACGGCTCTAAAGCATTACGTTTCGAACGTGCAGCTTTTATGGCTTTCGATCTCTACATCCTGAAACGCCCTGCTGCAGAACAGGAATATACAGACGAAGAAAAAGCAATCGCAAAAGCCCGTTTCGACGAGATGAGCGAAGATGACAAAGCACTGCTAGTACGCAATATGATCGCTGGCCTGCCCGGCTCCGAGGAAAGTTTCACATTGGATCAATTCCGGGCCGAACTGGATCGTTACAAAGACATCGATGCGGAAAGACTCCGCGCCAACTTGATTTATTTCCTGAAAGAGATTACTCCGGTTGCCGACGAAGTAGGCGCACGTATGGTTATCCATCCGGATGATCCTCCCTACTCGATCTTAGGCTTGCCCCGTATCTTGAGCACTGAAGAGGATTTCCGCAAGTTGATCGAAGCCGTACCAAACAAAAGCAACGGTTTATGCCTCTGTACCGGCTCATTCGGTGTTCGTGGGGATAATGACCTAGCCGGTATGATGAAACGGTTCGGTGACCGTATCGACTTCGTCCATATACGTAGTACCAAACGCGATGAAGCCGGAAACTTCTTCGAAGCAAACCTGCTGGAAGGAGACGTAAACGTTTATGAAGTAATGAAAGCCCTTCTTGAAATCGAGCAGGAACGCGGTTGCTCAATCGCAATGCGTCCGGATCACGGGCATCAGATGATCGATGACTTACACAAGAAAACTAATCCAGGTTATTCCTGTATCGGTCGTTTGCGTAGTTTGGCTGAATTGCGTGGTTTAGAACTGGGTATTGCCTGTTCTTTATTCAAATAATGAGTGACGAGTAATCACAAATAGTTTGGCATTGAAAGGCGTCTGATTCTTTTTCGGACGCCTTTTTCATTTTACCTCTCTCCCGTTTCACTTTTTTTCCTATTTTTGTAGTGTCAATAATTTTACAAAATGTCTAAAACACACTACAGCATATTGTCAGTCATATTATTACTAGTGTTAAGCGCATGCCATTCTTTGTGGACGGCTCAAACGCAGCCTGCCCCGCAGCAGGAATCAATCCTGGTCCTGCCAACAACGGATATTCCTCTTCCAAACACAGATTTTGCTTTTCTGTTTCCGGAAGAACCGAAACTGTACGAACAAACATCTCCCCGCAAAAATATAACAGTAAACTTCTCCAACAGAGAAAAAAATGATATTGCCGTAACGGATCCGCTCCTGATGGCAGATGAGAATTCGATGCTTATCGATTTAAGCCTGATACAGAAAGAAGACTATGCTTTCCCTTTACCCGGCGCAAAAGTAATCTCTCCATATGCCGGACGTAGAAAACACCATTCGGGTGTAGATTTGAAAACTTGCGCCAATGATACGATCATATCAGCATTCGACGGAATCGTCCGTCTAGCTAAGCCTTATTATGCATACGGAAACGTAATTGTTGTACGCCATTACAACGGATTGGAAACAGTCTATAGCCATAACTCCAAAAATCTGGTCAAGCCGGGAGACTATGTAAAAGCCGGACAACCGATTGCACTGACCGGACGCACAGGAAGAGCTACGACGGAACACCTTCATTTTGAAGTACGGGTAAACGGGCAACACTTCAATCCGAATCTGGTATTCGACCTGCAAGAACGGAAACTTAACAATCAATGCCTGGTATTCACCCAAAAAGGTGGCAAAATTGCAGTGAAGCCCGTCGAACTAATGCCTCATCAGTTTGCAGGCGACTACAGTTACTCACCTGCCTCCTGTAAAAACAAGGAACAGATAGAAAGCAAAAAGGAAACTCTGTAACCCCCTTTTTCAATGCCCCTGCAAAGCTTCTATCAGAAGATTGATATTAACGGTAAACAAGCGGACTGATATCGCCAACAAAATAATACCGAAGAACTTCCGGATAATATAGATTCCGCCTTTTCCAAAAAAGCGTTCGATACGGGCTGTCATGCGAACGACAAAATAGACCCATATCATATTCAGTATTAAGGCTATCACAATATTGACACTAGCATACTCCGCCCTCAAAGATAATAATGTGGTAAACGAACCGGCACCCGCCAGTAAAGGAAAGACCAACGGAACCAGTGTCGCCTCCTTTATCGGTCCCTGATTTTTAAAGATTTCTATATCGAGTATCATTTCCAGTGATAACAGGAAAATAACAAACGAACCTGCCACTGCAAACGATTCGATATCCACATGGAAAAGCCGTAGCAGGACATCGCCTGCGTAGAAGAACCCGATCATCAACAAAAAAGAGATAACCGTTGCCTTCATAGCATTCACGTCCTTACCCTTTTCTTTCAAATTGATAATAATTGGAATGGAACCAATAATATCAATCACAGCAAATAACACAATGAATGCACTGATCATTTGCTGAAAATCAAAACTTTCAAACATAAGATACCCTTTTAATTGCTCTAAAGGTACAAAATCTTTTCCAAGAGTCGACTGACAAATAGTAACAATCGCTTCGCTAGACAACGTTTTTTCATACTAAATCAGAATCTCTTCACGAAAAAATAGCGACCTTTGCGTACACTTATATTGCTCCAAGCAAGAAAGTAATTAAATGTTGTCGGGAGATATGGATATAAAAACGATTTTAAAAAAGTATTTGGTATTTGTCTTTGGATTATATTTTTTAGCTGCAGGAATTGTCCTAATTATACATTCCGCTTTAGGAACGACTCCTATTTCAAGTGTAAATTATGTGTTAAGCCTCAACAGCCCTCTTTCTTTAGGGACCTGTACCTTTATCGTAAACGTATTGCTGATACTAGGACAGTTCTGGTTAATCCGAGGGACGAAAAGTCGTCAAGACCAAATATCTATCCTGTTGCAAATTCCATTTTCGTTCATATTTTCAACATTCATAGATTTCAATATGTCACTCGCTGAAGACCTGCATCCATCCAATTATATAACGTCGATTGCGCTGTTACTGTTGGGTTGTCTCATCCAGTCTATTGGTGTCGTATTAGAAATCAAACCCCAGGTTGCGATGATGAGTGCAGAAGGATTCGTCAACTACGCCGCCCGCCGTTACAATAAAGAGTTCGGAAAATTCAAGGTCATTTTCGATTTCACTTTAGTAACGGTCGCCATCATTTTATCACTGATCTTCACTCAACGGATCGAAGGAGTCAGAGAAGGCTCTCTGATAGCAGCCTGCATCACAGGCTATATCGTGAGTTTCCTGAACAATAAAATCATGACTCGAAAAATGCTTTCCAGGATTTCTTCCATACTGAAATAGTTTTTTTCTTATTTTTGTGCTTCATTAGAAAAGAAGATCCGTTTTTAAGTGAGTAAAATAGGCGAACACGAAGAAGATCCAATCCTGTTATTTTCATTTCTGAAAGGAGACAATAATGCTTTTTCATCGATATACAATAAATATGTCGATGAGCTATTTGCATATGGCATAGGATTAGGATTCGAAAGAGAAACACTCAAAGACGCCATACAGGATACTTTCTTCAAATTTTACACCAACAAGAAACAGTTGGAAGGTGTTACTCATCTGAAATATTACTTATTTCGTATGCTTAAAAATCGCCTGTTCGATATATATAAGTCTTCAAACAAAGAAAATATCGTAGACGTAACCAATTTGCCTTTTTTAATCGAACCGTCCGTCTTAGATGAATTGGTTGCAAACGAGGATAAAGCTGCGATTGAAACAGAAATAAAGAATTTGTTGGAAATACTAACTGACAGACAAAAAGAAGCTGTTTATTTACGTTTTATACAAGAATTAGAGTACGAAGAAGTTGCCAATTTATTGGATATGACTGCTCCTGCAGTAAGAAAACTTATCTCCAGAGCAATAAAACGCATGCGTGACGAAAAATTTTAGAAAAAATGGGAACAAAAAAAATTCCGGATCGTCTATTCTATATAAATTGATTTGAAAGTATGTTGTCGAACCAGTGGTTACAAAATAAATCTTTTATACAATGGAGATTATTCCCTTCTGAAGAAGATAACCTCTATTGGGAGAAATTTATCCAAGACAACCCACATTTCCAAAATGAAATAGAAGAAGCTATAAGGATATTAAAATCAATAAAATTGAATACTCAAAAACTTTCTCCAGAAGAGAAACAGGAAATATTTGCATTAATACAAAAAAATATAGAAAAGAAAGACAAACAACGTCACTTCCGGATATATCTGACCGTATCGGCAGTTGCTTGTATCGTCCTATTTCTGGTTTTACTACAACCACTATTTACTGGCAAAAACAAGATTTCACACAAAAACATGCTTGTTGTTGCAGATACAACCTCTGTCAATCAAAAAGATATACAATTAGTACTGGCCAATAACAGGACCATTACTTTTGAAGAAGATGCTGATATCAAATATGATAAAAAGGGTGGTATTATTGCAAATACTGGAATCGAACAAATAAAAGTATCAAAAGAAGCTACTAAAGAAACCACATTAAATACGCTGATCGTTCCTAAAGGAAAACGGTCAAGCCTCACCCTGGCCGACGGCTCCAAAGTATGGGTCAATTCAGGGTCCACACTCAAATTTCCTTCTACATTCAAAACAGGCAAAAGGGAGATCTGGGTAGATGGAGAGATCTATATAGAGGTTGAAAAAAATAAAGCACATCCTTTTTATGTAAATACCTCTCATATGGTAATCAACGTCGTGGGAACTCAATTCAATGTTACAGCTTATGACGAAGATACGGATTATTCAGTCGTATTGGTCGAAGGATGTGTAGATGTCAGCATAGACAAAGAAAAAGCCCGTTTATTACCCAACCAGATGTTATCGGTATCGACAGATCAGATTTCTGTAAAAAAAATAGATGTCAACAATTATATAAGTTGGAAAGAAGGATACCTCCAATTTGCAAGTGAACCTCTATCCAACATACTGAAACGTTTGTCTCGCTATTATGATACCCCTATTGATTGCGACAATAGTATTGCACAGCTAAAATGTAACGGAAAATTAGTATTATTCGATAATATCGAAGATGTCATGAAAACCATATATAACACAATACCGATCCAATATTCACACGAAGCAGGCCGGATATTGGTTCGAAAAAAATAAAGAGAGTCATAATTGCTAACTTATAAGTCTAATTTAAAATTGAGATGCCTATGAAACATATATCATGAAAATAAAAAATGCCGGACAATATTGGCGTATTCCCCGGCATAAGATTTCAAAGTTATTATTGCGTACTAAACTTTTAAAATCACTACAAATATATGAAAATAAATCATTATCTTGATAGATCGTGGTTTAACGGTCTACGTTATACCTTACATATTATGAAAATCATAATCATTTTACTGGTCTTAAGCATTGGGAACTCCTTTTCTATGACCTACTCTCAAAATACATTACTTTCGCTTGACATCAATAAACAGTCCATAAAAGAAGTTATTGGCATCATTGAGAAAAAGTCGGAATATGTTTTCTTCTTTTCGGACAATGTCCGTCAAGATTTAGAAAAAAGTGTTGACATAAAGGTCAATTCAAAAACACTTGATGTAATCTTGAACAACCTTTTCGCCGATACAGACTTGGTATATACGATTAACGATCGCCAGGTATCAATTGCAAAGTCGAAAAAAGCAGGATCTTCATATCCTGCACCGCAACAACAGACAAAGACAATTACAGGAACAATTGTCGATAACACAAAAGAACCTCTAATCGGAGTTAATATTGTTGTAAAAGGGACTTCTACAGGAACAGTAACCGACATCGATGGCAAATTCTCTTTGCCTATTACCGAAACAAACGCTGTTCTTGTCATTTCTTACATCGGCTATAAATCGCAAGAAATCAAAGTAGGTAATCAATCCAGCCTGAATGTCACATTAGAGGCGGAAACATTAGGCTTAGAAGAAATCGTTGTCGTAGGATACGGTACCGTTAAGAAAAAAGACCTTACCGGTTCGGTATCGTCCGTAAACTCGGAAACGATCTCTAAATCACCTGTGACAAGTGCAACCCAAGCAATCCAAGGACGCCTCCCCGGTGTATTCATTTCCAATTCGACAACGAAACCAGGTGAAAATGCATCTGTGGTTATCAGAGGTAAACGTTCTATCAGCGGTAGCAGTGATCCCCTTTACATAGTCGATGGAATTCCAGTAGTAGGAGGAATAAATGAAATCAGTCCTTCAGACATCGAAACAATAGATATCCTCAAGGATGCCTCTGCTACGGCTATTTATGGTGCACGCGGTTCAAACGGTGTAATCCTGATAACCACCAAAAGGGGAAAAGCAGGAAAAACTCAAGTCGACTATAATGGATATGTTGGCTTCCAAACAGTGCTGAACCAGTTAGAATACATGGACGGGGCAGCCTATGCCGAAACAGTCCGGGAATCTTATCGTTCAACCGGTAAATATCTCTCTGATAAGCCGAGTTGGGAAGAAGACCAAAAGATCGGTTCATTCGCTAATGACCCTTATACATTGGAATCTCTGAAAATGGCATACGATGAAAACGGGAATTATGATCCTTCAAAGGTCCGTTCAGGAAGTAAATGGTGGGAAGCTGTACAACGCACAGGTATGGTTACCGACCATCAGTTAAGCGTTCGCGGGGGCAACGACAAAACCAACTTCACTTTTAGCGGTTCCTATTATGATTATAAAGGTCTTGTTAAAGATGAAGAATTTTCCCGGTATTCTATTCGCCTGAATCTCGAACATTCTGTAAACAAATATATTAAATTGGGGGCATTTACTGGATATACCCATTCCGTGCAAGAAAGAGGGTCTACCCTGTTTAACTCGTGGCGTGTCATGCCAATGGGCCGTTTCTATGATGACAACGGCGATTTATTGGAAAAAGTTTCAGGCACAGACGACCAGTGGCGTAACCCGTTACTTAGATTAGCAGAGGGAGCTGTTTCCAACCCTTTAAAGATAAACAGATTTATCGGCAGTTATTATGCTGATATCACGTTACCGCTGAAAGGGCTCCGGTTCCGAACGAATTTAGGTATCGACTATGAAACCAGACAAGATTACAATTTCCAATCGGCTGAAGCACGGGGAAATACCATGAATTATGCTCGAAACGGTACGGAAAACAGATCCATGTTTACCTGGGAAAACCTGTTATTCTATGACAGAACATTTGAGGATCATACAATCGGGGTAACTTTGCTCCAATCTATAAATGAATACCTCCGGGAATACAACAAAATTCCGGTTCAAGGAACACCGGCTGATGAACTATTATATTATGATGTAGGTTCTGCCTCTAATCCTGAAAAAACAGAAAGCGGTAAAAGCCAATGGAAATTAGCTTCCTTCATGGCTCGTTTGAACTATAGCTTCAAAGGGAAATACTTGGCTACTATTTCTGCCAGATATGACGGTTCTTCACGTCTTGCGGAAGGACATCAATGGGTCGCTTTCCCGGCTGCTGCTTTAGCTTGGCGTATCAATGAAGAATCATTCATGCAAAATGTTCATTTCCTCAGTAACCTGAAATTGCGTGTTGGATATGGTGTCGTTGCCAGCTCAGAAGTAGATCCTTATGAGACCAAGGGTACATTGTCACAAAAACCATATAATTATGGTAGCGAGTCGATTTTTGGTTATGCTCCTGACAAAATGCCTAATACGATGTTAACCTGGGAAACAACAGGTCAATGGAATGCCGGATTTGATTTCGGATTTCTCGGAAACAGACTGAACGGAACAATCGATGTTTATTTACAAAATACAAAGGATTTGCTATTGGACAGACAATTGCCTATCGTATCAGGTTTCAATCAAATAAAATCAAACGTTGGAAAAACGCGTAACAAAGGGCTTGAACTTACCTTGAACTCTTTAAATATCAATAATAAGAATTTTACATGGTCTACAGACCTCATGATGTACACCAACAAGGAAGAAATCGTTGAATTATATAATGGCAAGGAAGATGATCCTGGAAGTTCCTGGTTTATAGGTGAAGCGATCAACGTGTTCTACGATTACAAGAAAATAGGCATCTGGCAAGACACGCCGGAAGATCGTGCCGAAATGGAGAAGTTCAACCAGAACGGAAGTAACTTTGCACCTGGTACTATCCGCCTGTGGGATAATGGCGATTATAAGATCACTTCGGAAGACCGTGTTATCCAAGGCCAGCAAAGACCTAAAGTAATATTAAGTTTAAATAACACATTCAGATATAGGGACTTCGACTTCAGTTTCTTCTTTGAAGGCAATTTCGGAGCAATGATCAAAAACAACATCAGTTATCTGAATCAAGCACACAGGAACGGCAATGTGAAAGTCGATTACTGGACACCGACAAATCCGACTAACGCCTTCCCACGTCCGATTGAAGGTGTCGACTATCTTCCTTATTATGAAACGTTGCATTATGAAAAAAGCGACTTTATCAAACTTCGTAATGTCACTTTAGGATACACCATTCCAAGTCATATTACCAAGAAATGGGATATATCACGTTGCCGTGTCTACGTGCAGGCACAAAACTCATGGATGTGGACCAACTTCACCGGAGTGGATCCAGAAAGCGCTCTGAATAAAGATGTTGATGGAACATACGCAGGTTACACGCGTCCAACTCCTTCAACCTGGTTAGTAGGTCTTAATATAAGCTTTTAATCTAAAAAAATCAGAAACAATGAAAGAATCAAATAACATAAAGAAAGTTGTTCTTTTTAGCCTGGCAAGCGCATGTATCGGGCTTATAAGCTGTGATGATTATCTGAAGGAGAAAGACCTTCCCCGTTTAACTCCCGACTATTATGGAACCGTTGCCGGTGTGGAGTCCGCCGCAACAGCAACATATAGCTTCATGCGTTGGGGAGCTGGTAATGAAAGATATAACGTACTCACGGAATACGGCACAGATCTCTTCACGCAAGGAGAAGATCCGGGAAAACAAGCTGACGCTTTTAACAAATACGGAAGCCAGTTGAATCCAGATGCAAGTGTCTTGTACGAATTCTGGGAAAATCATTATAAAGCGATCAATACTGCAAACTTGGTTATTCAGCAAGTAGAAGGATCTACATCAATGTCTGAGGTACAAAAGCAAGTGGCTCTTGCCGAAATGTCTTTTTTACGTGCCTTCTTCTATTTTGAGTTGGTACAACAGTTCGGAAGCATCCCTTTGGTATTGGATGTGTCTTTCGACGTGAGAACTGACTTTCCACGTGCTTCAGTTGCCGATATTTACAATCAAATTATCAAGGATCTGGAATATTCGGTCCAATATTCTCCTGAGAAACCAGCAAAAACAGGGAAAGCAGCTAAATATGCCGCAGCTCACCTGTTGGCTAAGGTATATCTGACCAGGGGAAGTGCCGTAAGTGATCAGCGCGGACAGCAGCCTTCAGATATGGAGAATGCTCTGAAATATGCCAAAATGGTAATTGATTGCGGACAATACGAATTACTGACAAATTTTGCCGATCTGTGGGATATAAATAATCAGGGTAATAAGGAGGTGATTTTCTCCGTTCAATTCACGACAGATCCGGTTTACCGTGGAGATGGCAATTCCTTCCACCTATATTGGGGGTCTTGGTATGAAGATCAACCGGGTATGACAAGGGACCTCGAAAACGGACGTCCATACAGAAGACATCTTCAAACGCAAAAGACAATGTTGCAACTGTTTGACCGTAAAAACGATTCCCGCTTCTATAAAAGTTTCAAATGGGCATATTATGCCAATCGTGAAGATGCAGGACTGGAACTGGGAGATACAGCAATTTATTACAGTATAAACCCGACCACGGAAACACATCGTTATAAATATTTTGCCTGGGATAAGGAAGATGTAACCAAAAACAATCGCTACTATCCTCCCTTGCTTAAATATTTCGATCCCCTGCGTCTATCTGTCAATGATGGTCAAGGCGGCCGCGAATGGGTAAAAATGCGCTTGGCCGAAACGTATCTGATTGCAGCGGAAGCTTCCGGCCGCAACGGTGATTACCAAACAGCAGCCGATTACATTAATGTTGTCCGCAAACGTGCCGCATGGCAGGATGGTGAAACCAAAATGTCTCAATACTGGCGCGAAGAAGGAGGAAAAATAGGAGATACCAATAGTACCTTTGCAGATATTCAAGTCACGGCTGCAGATATCCAAAGCAATTTTATCGACTTTATGTTAGATGAACGTGGACGCGAACTGTTAGGTGAAACTTGCCGTTGGAATGACCTGGTACGATGTGAAAAGCTGGAAGAATACGTCAAGAAATGGAATTCAGAAGGAGCTGTCACCTTCAAATCACATCACAAACTTCGTCCGATTCCTCAAAAGCACATAGACCGCTTGAATCCAAAAGGAACGGATGCTGAAGAACAAAATCCTGGTTATTTCTAATTACACAATATTTATCTGAAGCTGCCCGCTCTCAACAGGGCAGCTTCTCATTTATAAATGATATGAAAACAAAGTATTTTATTCCCATTATATTTCTGTTGCTTTTCACCCGATGTTCGACAAATTCCAACGCAGATTTAAAGAACTTTCCTGAAGGTTATACACCGGAAGAAGTTGGGACACGGATAAGCAAACGCTTTATTTCCGGTAAACATATGCTTCATAAGAAAAACGGAAAAGATGGTATTCACTATGCAGAAGTCTGTACATGGTATGGAGCCTTAAAATATGCTGTTGCCGTTGGTGACAATGCATTGATCAAGCAACTTCAGAACAAGTTTGAACCTCTCTTTACCACCGAGGCAAATTATCAACCACTTATGAATCACGTAGATTTGAATATGTTCGGTTGTTTACCGTTTGAGTTTTATCAGATCACAAAAGATCAACGTTACTATGATATGGGGCTTCCTTATGCAGACACGCAATGGCAGGTACCGGACACAGCAACAACGGAAGAAAAGAACTGGGCCCGAAAAGGTTTCTCCTGGCAAACCCGTTTATGGATCGATGATATGTTTATGATCACCATTATCCAATCCCAAGCATACAAAGCCACCGGAAAACGAGAATATATTGACCGTGCAGCTCGTGAAATGGTGATGTATCTGGATGAACTCCAACACCCTAACGGTTTATTCTACCATGCCCCAGATGTTCCTTTTTATTGGGGACGCGGCAATGGCTGGATGGCCGCCGGCATGACAGAATTACTGCGCTATTTGCCAAAAGACAATCAAGACCGACCCCGTATCCTGGAAGGGTATCGTTTGATGATGAAGAATCTGAAAAACTATCAACTACCTGACGGTATGTGGAGCCAACTAGTAGATGATCCCGCCTGCTGGGCAGAGACATCAGGAACAGCAATGTTCACGTATGCTATGATCACAGGGGTTAAACAAGGGTGGCTAGATAAAAAAGAATATTCTCCAGTTGCTCGTAAAGCTTGGATGGCATTAATTCCCTATATCAATGAAGAAGGAGACGTGACAGAAGTGTGTATCGGAACCAATAAAAAGAATGATAAACAATATTACTATGACCGTCGAAGGATAGTGGGAGATTATCATGGGCAAGCTCCCATACTATGGTGCTGTTTTGCTTTGATAGAATAACCTATATTGCAAACGGGGCTGCCTTAAAATCCAAAAATAGGGCAGCCTATATAAGACTAGTGTCTGTCTGTTAAAGAATTTACTTCCTTTTTTAATTGGAAGATTCGCTTTCAATACGAATATTAATTGCATTCATTCCCCTCAGACCGCGTTCAAGTTCAAAAGTAACGATGTCGGTTTCCGAAATATCGGTCAGTGTATTATTACTAACATGAAAAAAATACTTCTCGTCGCTACCAAGGTCTTTGATAAAACCATATCCTTTTGATTCATTAAAATAATCAACCCTCCCTTTCAGCACGGTAGGTGTCTCTATATCTTCTTTTTTTGGGGTAGAGATAAGAATATCTTCTTGCTTAATTTCTTCTTTATTAGGATTCAATTCGGGAGGAGTCGATGTAATCACGCCGTTTTCATCCACATAAGCGATCATATCATCAAAACTATTCGCTTTGCCAAGCAATTTTCTGTCTTCTTTCTTTTTTTGTTTTTCGGCCCTTCGGGCTTGTTTCTTTTTTTCGTTTTCTCGTTTATTGTATGTTACGGATTTTGCCATTTATCTATATTTATTTATATTAATAATCAATCTATTTTGTAAGAATTCAAAGTAGAATGCCAAGATATTTCCGGTATATGGAAATGCAGGATATAAAAAAACCAAATCCTCTGGATCTTCCTGTTTCTCTATCCATGATAACTTTTGCAGATGTAATTTCTCCATACTCTGCAAATAAATCATTCAAATCAGCATCATTAATGCTATAATTTAAGCCTGTAATGTAAATGTTCATTTAAAATTTTATTTTTAATAAATACTAATTAGGGTATGAGGAGGAAAATTAATGGAGAGGCCTACTTAATAATAAAGAAGAACTATACGCTAATAATACGTAACTCAAACTCTGACCCAAAGATAACACTATTAATCGAACCAACAACTATTACAAGCTATAAATTCTCGTTTTTCTTGTTAAGACTGTCAAAACATAATTTCTACCCGGATCAGAGCTCCGTTTCACAGAGGTTGTTATCATCTCAAAAACTCCTAAACTGGACAATCAGCAAGAGTCTTTTTCCGACAAAGACACCCTACCAAATGATCATTTACAAACCCTGTAGCCTGCATATGAGCATAACAGATCGTAGAGCCAAAAAACTTAAACCCTCGTTTCTTCATATCCTTGCTCATCACATCAGATTCTGGGGTTGTAACCGGAATCTCCTTCAACGATTTGAAATTATTTACAATCGGTTTCTGTTCAGGGAAAAACGATAACGTATAATTATAGAAACTGCCAAATTCCTTTTGAATCGCGATGAAACATCTGGCATTCGTGATCGTGGATGCAATCTTCAGCCGATTCCTGACAATCCCATCGAAAAGCATCAGCCGGTCAATATCATCCGAGGTCATCGCAGCTACTTTCTCAACATCAAAATTATAAAATGCTTTTTTATACCCTTCACGCTTACGAAGAATAGTAATCCAAGCCAATCCAGCCTGGGCACTTTCCAGAACAAGAAATTCGAATAAGGTTTTATCATCGGTAACCAATTTACCCCATTCCTCATCGTGATATTTCACATATAAATCGTCCGTACCAGCCCATCCACAGCGTCTATTTACAAGATCTTCCATCTTTCATAATTTATGATCTTCAAAGATATTTATTTAAGATGAATATACAAGAAAGGTTGTCTAAAAACTTATAGGCAAATACATTGAACGTCACATACAAAAAAATCCCGAAACTTTTGAATTTCGGGATTTTTCTTTAATCTATTATTTGCTTTCGCGGTGCGTACGGTACTTTAACCTACAATTTTACAAAACATCATAATATCGTAACTATCTACTAATAAACAGCTTATTACGATTGATTTATATCGTAAAATATCATTCAAAATCTTTTGCTATCTTAATAATTGGGTGTATATTTGGGTGCTAATTTAATTACACCCGAATATGAATATCAAGAGAAACATCATCTTTTCTTTGGAAAGCCGGAAGAAGAACGGCGTACCAATCGTGGAGAATGTGCCTATCCGTATGCGTGTGATATTTGCCAGCCAGCGCATTGAGTTTACAACGGGCTACCGCATCGACGCAGCCAAATGGGACGCCGACAAGCAGCGTGTAAAGCCGGGCTGCACCAACAAACTGAAACAGAGCGCATCCGAAATCAACACCGACCTGCTGCGCTACTATACGGAAATACAGAACATCTTCAAGGCGTTCGAGGTTCAGGGAACTATGCCTACCACCGCACAAGTGAAGGAGGCTTTCAACAACCTGCATAGCGAAAAGAGGGAGGAGGAACAGCAGAAGCCCCTGACGTTCGCACCTATGGAGGTGTTCGGGGAGTTCATCAAGGAGTGCGGGACGCAGAACGGCTGGTCTGACGCCACTTATGAGAAGTTCGCCGCAGTGAGGAAACACCTTGAGAAGTTCGACAAGGAACTGACCTTCGAGGCACTGGACGAACCCAAGCTGACAAGCTACGTGAATTTCCTCAAGGACGTGGAAGGCTTGCGCAACACGTCCACCATGAAGCAGATAGCCTACCTGAAATGGTTCCTGCGGTGGTGCACCAAGAAGGGGTACTGCATGAACAACGCCTACGAGAGCTTCAACCCGAAGCTGAAAAGCGTCCAAAAGAAGGTGATATTCCTCACATGGGAAGAACTGAACAAGCTGAAAGACTACAAGATACCCCTGACCAAGCAATATCTCGAACGGGTAAGGGACGTCTTTCTGTTCTGCTGTTTCAGCGGGCTGCGCTATTCGGACGTGTACAACCTCAAACGGAGCGACATGTAAAGACTGCTGACCGCCTTGTCATCGAACTGAACAACCACAGCAGGGCGATACTTGACAAATACAAGGACGTGGAGTTTGAAGGACACAAGGTGCTCCCGGTCATCAGCAACCAAAAGATGAACAACTACCTGAAAGAACTGGGGGAACTTGCGGAAATCAGCGAACCGGTAAGCGAAACCTACTATAAAGGCAGCGAGCGTATAGACACCATTACACCCAAATACGCGCTGCTGGGCACCCATGCCGGAAGACGGACATTCATCTGCAACGCGCTTGCGCTCGGCATTCCCGCACAAGTGGTGATGAAATGGACGGGGCACAGCGACTACAAGGCGATGAAGCCCTACATAGACATAGCCGATGACGTGAAGGCGAACGCAATGAGCAAGTTTAACCAACTGTAACCACAATAATATCATGGAAGAAAGAATAACGTCAATGATACCCCGCTACGGGAAACTCAACAAGATATACACCGGAATAATGTCCGGAGACAGTTTCTCTTTTGAGAAGCAGCAGTTCATTTCCGATTTTTACAGAGAGTACGGAGACACGCAGCCCTTTGAAACCACACTTATCAGTCTCATGCTTGAAATGGACGCCGCGCACTTCTCCATATTGCTGAACAGCCTGAAACGTGAGATTGAAAGCAACATCTCGACTTACAACACCTGCAAGGAGTTTTTCGACCGTCTCGATACCGGATATGTCTGCCGACAGCATGAAAGCCGTTTTGACTGGGGTATTGACAGACAGATGAAAGTCACAAACGGATAAAGGTACGAACGGTGCAAACGGGAATACGACAAGGAGAAAACCAAGCTGGATGAACTGTACAGGCAGAAGGAGCAGGCAAGACGGGAAGCCCTGCAATGCCTGCAAAACCGTTGCGGGGACATTTGCAGGCTGGGCGGCTCACTATTGGCAATCCTTGAAAAATACCTGACCGACCAAAAGAAAAAGGAAGGGGAAGAAAAGGAAATGTCCGCATCCGGTACCACCCCGGCAAGCCCGCCCGCCTATTTCCCCATGCGGCTGCTGTCAGCCATTTATGAGAAATGCAACGGTGAACAGTTCGAAGCCGTTTCCGAACTGGACTTCTACGCCAGCATGAACCTGCAACCATGCGAAGGCAGACTGAAAATAAGACCGAGGGAGAAGGCGCGCGTATGCTATCTCATTTTCCTTATGGGTGAAACGCTGCCCAAGCCGGACAGAGAGAAATGGAAAGAGGACATCATGAACCTGCTGGGAATAGACGATACATACTACAAGTCAAAATACAAAGAGCCCGTTTCCGATTTCCCCAGTGACAGCAACCGGGAATTTGCCAAGGAAATGCGGTCAATATTCCGATAGTCGATGATATGTCCCGACATTCCACGATACCACCACTTTTACCACTCAAAATAATTTCCGCCACTCTTTATTACTTACTGATATTTAACAAGATAGCGTGATATCCAAATCACGCTATCCACATCCTTACCACCCGTACCCGGAAGTAACTTTGCACTGTTCGAACGAGGTAAAAAGCCCATGCGCAGGGCTTGCAGTACAAACGTTAATTTCATTCTGATATGGAAATTAGAGACCTTTTATCAAAGCCCGTATGGCAGATGACGGGCGAAGAGTTCATATTCTTGAACCGGCACGCCTTGCAGGGAAGCGGAACGAAGCCAGCACAACCGGCAGCCGACAAGGAAAAGAAGTATGTGTACGGGATAGGCGGCATAGCCCGGCTGTTCGGGTGCAGCATACCCACAGCAAACCGCATCAAGAAAAGCGGGAGGATAAACAGAGCCATTACGCAGATAGGACGCAAAATCATCGTCGATGCGGACATGGCGCTGGAACTGGCAGGACGCAAAAGCGGGGGACGCGGATAGGGAGGTGTAGTATGGACAACAAGGAGAGAAACATCACCCCCGAAGAGGCGGTAATCCTATGGCATGCCTCGCGGCTTGACCTCTCGAAAAACCACGAGCAGGCGCCCGAAATCCTGAAAGTGCAGGGCTCCGTCATCGGCACACTGGGAAATTTCAGCGCGTCAATCGGAAAAGCCAAAAGCAAGAAGACGTTCAACGTCTCCGCA